>NZ_JALJYG010000003.1 GCF_024170505.1 Methanocalculus alkaliphilus | reverse complement strand
TGATTGTGGTAGCGTGTTCGACCGCGACAGAAACGCTGCGGTCAATATTATGCTACGCTGCCTATCACAAAATGCCCTGTGGACGGGCTACCAGGAGTTTACCGGTAATCTGCGACATACAGGTCTGAAGATCGCATCGATCCCCGGACACTCGCAGGAAGCCCCCTGCGCAAGCGGGGGGTAGTTCACTACTCATGATCAATTATGATGAATTATAATGGTGGATATAATAAATTCTGGCATATTAAGTCGAATAATTCAGAAATAAAAGTTATCTGATCCTCAATCCGGTGAGGGACAAAAGATCGATGCTACCGGGGAGTTTCATCGATGGTGAGAGGGAAGAACCCCTCTTCTCAGCGGCGTATGGCCGGTATGGTGGAGAAGTACCCGTTGATGCAGGAACCTGAGAGGAAGTCAGAAAAAGGAGGGTACACCCTTCAGGCACAGGGCGGGGTTACCATACCAAAATCGTACTCATAACTGATGAGATAGTCCATTCTCTATATACCATCACATACAAGAACTACCCCCGACGCCGCACCCGGACCGACTCCGCATGTGCCGCAAGCCCCTCCGCCTCGGCCAATGCCTCCACCACATCCCCGATCGCCTCCAGCCCCTCCGGTGTCAGGATCTGCACCTGTGACCGTGTACAGAAGTGGTGGACATCAAGCCCCGAATAGACCGAGGCATACCCTGCCGTCGGAAGCACATGGTTTGTACCGGATGCATAATCCCCGCAGGCAACCGGGGTATATGGCCCCACAAAAATCGAGCCTGCATGCCCCACCTCTCCAAGAAGCCCCATCGGGTCGGCAACCTGGAGCGAGAGGTGCTCAGGCGCGATCTCATCCATCACGCGGATCGCCTCGGCACGATCAGCCGTGATCACATAGCCGGAATGGGTAAGTGCCTGCTCGATGATCTCCCTTCGTGGGGAAGATGCCAGCATCCGTTCAATCTCTTTTCCAACCCTGGTGGCAAGCCCGGCATCTGTTGTTACCAGAACGCTTGCCGAATGGGGATCATGTTCGGCCTGGGCAAGCACATCTGCCGCTATATAGGAGGGATCGGCCGTCAGATCCGCGATAATCCCGATCTCAGACGGGCCTGCGGGGAAGTCGATCTCAGCCTCATCACGGAGGAGCATCTTTGCTGCCGTCACATAGACATTCCCTGGACCGACGATCTTCGCCACCGGCCGGATTGTCTCCGTCCCGATAGCCATCGCCGCAATCGCCTGTGCCCCGCCGACTCGATACCCTTCGGTCACCCCGGCGATATCCATCGCAACAAGGGTGAGGGGATCACCGGGCGGCGGGGTACAGATACAGATCTCAGGCACACCGGCAACCCGTGCGGGGACGGCGGTCATCAGGACGGTCGATGGGTACGCGGCCCGGCCCCCCGGCACATAACAGCCGACCCGGTCAAGCGGCCGTGTCCTGACACCAAGGGTTACCCCCGGCTCAATCTCCTCAAGCCAGAGGGACCGTGACTTCTGGAGTTCGTGGAAATGCGTGATCCGGGCCTCTGCCTCGCAGAGCGCCTCGATGAGGCGGTCATCCACCTCGTCATATGCCGCTTCGATCTCTTCGGGCAGAATGGAGATCGAATCTCCATCAAATCTGTCAAAACGCCTTGAAAGCTCGATAAGTGCCGAATCCCCGTCTCTTTGGACCGCATCGATGATCTCCCGGACTGATCCCAGCACACCGGAGATATCACCCCGCCTTCTCTCTCTCCAGCCCCTGGTATCAAGTGGCTTCCACATAATCACTCATGTACCGGGAGAACCATTGAACCTTTCCAGAGGTGACCCCCTGCTGGAAATGTCCTGGTGGATGACTGTTATCTGGATGTGGAGACAATGAGTACACCAGATGGAATGCACAGTCCTTGCAAGCGGCAGCACCGGCAACTGCATCTATATCAGCAATGGAAGGAGTGCCCTCGTCGTCGATGCAGGGCTCTCGAAGAAGGAGATGCTTGCCAGGATCGGGGCATCAGGAGGGGATCCCGGCCTGGTGGATGCTATCCTCCTGACGCATGAGCATACCGATCATGTCCGGGGTGCCGACGCACTCGCACGATCCCTCGGGTGCCCGCTCATTGGAACCGGGGGGACACTGACTGCCTTCCGGTCCACACGACAGGCGATCAAAAAGATCCCCGAACAGATCTGCTGTACAAAGGGTGTTTCGTTCACCGCAGGCGACTTTGAGGTGACCCCGTTTGCCGTATCGCACGATGCCGCCGAGCCGTGTGGCTATGCGGTCCGTTCAGATGACCTCCTCCTCTCGATCATGACCGATACCGGCATTATCACAACAGAGATGATGGAGATCCTCGCCCAAAGTGACGGGATCGTTCTGGAATCAAATCACTGCCCGGATATGCTCTCCACCGGTCCGTACCCTGAATATCTGAAACGCAGAATACGGAGCCGTACCGGGCACCTCTCAAACACGATGGCGGCAGACTGCCTCCGGGAGCTCAATGGATCGCTCCATACCGTCATCCTCTCCCACTTAAGCGAGGTGAATAATACTCCGGCACGGGCATTTGCATCATCGCAGGAGGCACTCGGCCTGGATATGAGCTATATCGATCTCTATGTGGCATCGCCGGATATCGACTGCTCCTGCCTCTCGCAGACAATAAAAATATAAAGGAATGGTGCCGGGATCAGCAGACCCGCCGGATCGCTATTGTGGCACCGATAATTTCCATGGTATGGTCACGTATCGGCTCTGCCTTCAGCGTTACCAGATTCTTTCCACCTGATCTGCTGACAAGATACCAGTCTTCATCAGCTACCTGAATCGTCCCGTTCTCAAGGACCGGCTCTAATGGTAACTGGCAGATATCTCCGGCTGAGGACTCAAGAAAGAGGACCGACGTAACAGGCAGATCCGCCGCATCCTCCTGCGTCCATCCCGTCATCTCCTCAGCGATCCGGTTGATGAGGACGATATTCTGCTCCCTGTCGATGCTGATCACCCCTTCAGCGGCAGGGAGGAGGGTGATATCGAGATCCGCTACCTCGGAGAGGAGCGTCTCCTCAACCCATCTCTGCTCGGTCATATCGATATAATGGAGCATCTGTTCAAGCTTCTCATTCGCCTTCCGCAGCTCACTTGTCCTCTCGGCGACAAGCTCCTCAAGATGCTCACGATGGCGCTCAAGCTCCTCCTCGGCATGGATACGATCGGTGATGTCCCGGAAGATGAGGACCGCTCCAAAGAGGCTCCCCCGATCATCACGGATGGGTGCTGTGGTGTACTCGATATACCGTCGCTCCCCATCCCGGGAGGTGAGCGTCATCGTCTCCTCGGAGATGATCGTCTTCTGATCGATCAGGGCACGGAGGACGGGATCGGGTGCATGATGGCCTTTTTCGCCGGTCTCAATCTGGAATATCTTTGATGATGGCTTTCCTATCGCATCCTTCTCATTGATGCCGGTCAGCCCGACGGCAACAGGGTTCATGAATTTGACCATCGCATCGGTGTCGGTAGCGATGATCCCCTCTCCCATGCTTCGTATCATCGTTGAAATCCAGCGTTCACTCTCACGCAGCCTCCTCTCCATCGAGGCTTTATAGAGGGCGATCTCGATGACTGTCAGGACATCCCTCTCTTCAAACGGCTTGAGAATATAGCCGAAGGGCTCTGTCACCTTCGCCCGGCCTATCGTCTTCTCATCCGCATACGCGGTCAGGTAGATGACTGGTATCTCCATCTCCTGCCTGATGATCCCGGCTGCCGTGATCCCATCCATCTCACCCTTGAGGACGATATCCATCATCACCAGGTCAGGCTTATGCTCTGCGACCTTCTCAACCGCATCCTCGCCATAGCTTGATATCCCGAGGACATCATAGCCAAGCGCCTGAAGGCGGGTTTTCAAGTCCATCGCAACGATGGCCTCATCTTCAACGATCCATACCCGTGTTGCTGCCATTCCTTTACCTCCGCTCTTTATACTGTAATGCCTGGAAGTTTATCTTAAATTCGGTTCCGTGATCCCTTTGTAATACGACCTCTCCATCCAGCTGCGAGACGAGGGATGCCACAAGCAGGAGCCCCAGAGAATCACTCGTTTCAAGATCAACTCCGTCCGGTAGCCCGATCCCGTCATCTCCGATGATCAATGTATAGCTCCTGTCATCATTTGAAGAGAGCAGGATCCGGATCGACCCCTCCCTCTCATCCGGAAATGCATGCCTGAGTGCATTTGAGATCAGCTCATTGAGGATCAGCCCAAGAGGGATTGAGGTATCGGGGTTCAGATGAATCGGAGGAACCTCGTACCTGACACAGACACGCTTTGCATATGAACTGTACTCCCTCAGCAGGCTCTGCGTGATCCGTGTCGTGTACTCGGCAAAGTCTATCTTTCCGATATCTTTTGATCGATAGAGATGCTCATAGACATAACCGAGTGCCCGGACCCGATTCTGACTGTCCGTCATATATCCAAAAACCGTCGGATCCTGGACGAACTGTGCCTGGAGATGAAGGAGGCTGGAGATCACCTGGAGGTTATTCTTGACCCGGTGGTGGACCTCACGGAGAAGCACCTCCTTCTCGGCAAGAGCATCTCGCAGCCGAACTTCCGTCTCCATCTGGCCCGGCAGATCGGAGATTGAGATGAGGATATGCTCCTCCCCGTTCTGCAGGAGTTGCCTGGGCTCCAGCAGAAGTTCAACCTCCTCACCGGATGGCAGACAGACCTTTTGAATCAGCTCTTCCCTCCCCTCGATGACGCCATTTCTGATCCGCTGTGCCAGCATTCCATTCGTTGATGAGGGATCTCCGGGGATGACAAGAAGGGATGAAAGCGGGATCTGAAGCCCGACCCCTTCGCCCACTCCGGTGATCGACGCGAGCTTCCTGTTGAGTGCAACAACCTCGTCACCCTGCCTCTTCATGATGAGCATCGCTCGTGGTGACTGAAGGAATGATTCAACAAATAACTCTTTGCTCATGAAACTACGTCTCTCCTATCTGTAATACCGTCATCGCAAACCTGTCAACGACCGAGGTGAGAGCCCGGGACCCCCTGCTCTGCCGCACCGGATCGTTTGAGAATGTATCTGCCTCAAGATATGCCAGGGACTCCATCAGATAGTCAAGTCTGGGATAATACTCAAGAAAGAGTTTGCGTTTTGCAATTGCCTCTCTTTCATTGCCTGAAATTGCCTCAAATGCGTAATCGAGGAGATGGAGGAGGTGGGCAGGAAGTCCCCGGATGATCGCCAGTTTCCTGAACCGGAAATACATATGGGCTTTTTTTGTTACAAGCGCTATCCTGAGCCCATAGTACATCGGCTCCCCCTCATCCGGCATGACCCGTATCATCGTCTTAAGAATGAGTGCTGCCGTCTCGATAGATCCATTTGCCAGGGCATCCTGGAATGCGACTCGTAAAAACCTGATATCCTCTGGAAAATCCCTGATGGCATCCCTGACGATCTCATCATGCCGCCGCCGGTCCCCTTCCATCTCTGCTATCGAAAGGGCGATGCTGATGAACCAGGATTCGTGGGGAAACCAGATCCTCGCCTGTTCATACACCTCCCAGAAGATACCCAGCAGGAGACTCCTCTCTTCCATCGTAAGGACCGGATGGATGAGGAGGCGGGGGCGGTTGTGGGCCATCTCCATCAACTGCTCACGTGCATTCAGGATCATCTCCGAGGGGCGGGGATCCGGTTCACCAGGAGACTGAACTTTTGGATTCTTCTGATCTATTCTGATAGAACAGTAGGCACGTGCAGATCCGATCAGGGGATCATGCACCTGGTATTTCTTCAGGAGGCTTAATGCCCTCTCGTAATTCCCCTGCATGATACGGTGCAGCCCGGAGACGAGATCGAGAGCTCCCCGCCCCCCTCCTCTCTTCACCTCTCCGAGGGCTCTTCCAAGTTCCTCATTATATGCGGCATCGTTTGCATGCGGACTTCTCCGGAAGATATGGCAGGCGATCCCATCCATAAAGAGATTATACTCAGGCTCTGAGAGTCGTGGAGCCGACTGGTTCACGGTGGATCGGACATGGGCGAGGAATGCCGGGATCGCCATGTCTATTGAATGAATATTCTTTTCGATATAGTCAGAGAGGCGATCCTCCAGCTGTTTCAGATGATCCCGGGTATATGTATCCGAAACAATCAGATCTTCCATACAGAAGAAGGTTCGACCCTCTTATATTAATGTATTCTTTCTATGAGGGTTCTCCTCTGTCTGTCGCGGACCCGCGGGATGGTACCGTCCGGTGATCGAGGCGAGTGACTCGATCTCGTCCATCCGCTTATCATCCCGGATACGGACAAATCTCGGGAACCTGAGTGCATAACCTGAGGCATAGTTTGGACTCTTCTGTATCTCCGAGTAGCCGATCTCAAAGATGATCCCCGGCTCAAAGGTGACCTCCTTTCCTGATTCGCTGATGACACGATCCTTAAAGAGATCATAGAGGATGCCGAGTGTCTCATCATTGATCCCGGTTGCTACCCTGCTCACCGGCAGGAGGTTATCCTGATCATCCCGGCATGCGAGGAGGAATGATCCGAAGTGACGGGCTCTCCGCCCCTCGCCCCACTCCCCTCCGATGACGGCGAGATCCATCGTCTCAACCTCAGGTTTGCATTTGATCCAGTGCTTCCCCCGGTTCCCCGGAATGTAGGGGGATGCCGGGCCCTTCAGCATAATCCCCTCATGGCCTTCATCGAGTGCCGCATGGTAGAAGGCAAGCAGCTCCTCTTCATCGGATGATCGAATCTGTGGAGCGACCGAGCCGGTGAGCGACTCCTCAAGGATCAGCCGCCGCTCTGAGAGGGGGAGATCGATGAGGCTTCTGCCATCCTTATAGAGGATATCAAAGACGAGGGGGATCATCTCGATCTCACCGACATGTCCCGCCACATCATGTTTCCTTCGGATCCGCCGCAGAACTGTCTGAAAAGGCATCGGATGGCCGTCTTTGATGGCGATCACCTCGCCGTCAAGGATAAGATCTCCCGAACAGACGGCATGAAGCTTCTCTGCTACATCAGGGAGTGCATCGGTGAGATCCTCAAGCCTCCGGGAGTAGATGACCGTCCGTTCATCTGAACGGTGAAACTGGAACCTGCTGCCATCATATTTATACTCGGCCGCGACCTCGCGGGAGCCGGTGATCATATCCTGGATCGTTCCTGCCTGAGCGAGCATCACCTTCACCGGCCTGAAAAGTTCAATCGTCACCTTCTCCAGGGCATCGGGATCTGATTTCGCAATACGTGCCACCTCACCGAGATCGTTGATCACCTGGTGTGCACGATCAACGAGGGCGGGGCTCACTCCGAAGGCACGGGCGATAGCATCACGCACATTTCCTTCCCCCACACCTATCCTGAGCTCCTCAAGCATCAGGCGGGTGAGATACCGGCCGTCAAGAGGTGAGGCATCTGAGAAGAGGAGTTGAATATTCCGTTGCTTCTCCCTTTGGGATTTTAGACCGCCGGTATCTGCCATCCGCTCAAATGTCGTGTAGACCTCTGCGAGTGTCAGCTCGTCGCCCGGAAAGAGGCGTGCCTGCTGGGTCTTCTCCCTGAGGAGAAACAATTCAACCGCTCTTCCTGCATCTCCTGTCTGGTTGACGAGCATGACGATATCCTGGCGTTTCTTTCCACCCACATACGCAACCGCATCATAGAGGAGATTTGGACCGATACCAAGATTTGCCGGGCTCCAGTCAGGGAAGATGAGACCCCGGATGAACCGGACGAAGATCGGCAGATCCTCCTCATCGAGGTCCGGAAGGACCCCTGCAATGAGGTCGATCATCTCAAGCCGGCCGGAGAGCTGTTCGATCCTCTCACACCAGAGGGCAAATTCAGAAAACAGCATAGACGTGGTTATACCTCTTCCCAGGGATGAATGAATCTATGGATCTAACTCTCAGAAGAAGTCGGCAAACGTCCTCTGGACCATTACATCCCGGATCAGCTCAGATTGGTGCCGCCAGAAGGATGATCCGAGAAGACGTGTGATCATCGCTTCAGCCGTGGTGAGATCCTGGGCGACGATCCCCCCGGATCGCATCGCCTGCCGTGACGCCTCCCGGATGACCCAGGTTCCAAGCGGTGCCCAGTACTCACCTGAGATATCACGGATGACGAGGGCACGGGCACATCTCCCTGTCAGGGCGAGATGTTCCAGAACAGCAAGACGGGCTGAATAGTAGGCTCCTGCAATCGGTGAATATCCCCTCTTCTTTCTCCCCTCGCCATCCACCACGACGACATCCCCGGTATCTCCCCAGAGGGACTGCTTCTGCCACCGCTCTATCATCTCGAACCGGAAATCCGATGAGGGGATGAGGAGGATGACGAGATGGTTTCCATGGAGGAGAGATCGGTATATCATGATATCGCCAAGCGGGGGGAGGCGTTCCACCTGTTTCCTGAGATGAAGTGAGACCATATCGTCCACGGCGGTGATCGCCCAGCGTGTCGGAACGAACCGCCGCTTCGATCCGAGGAGGCCCGCTGTCAGAAGATCGGTGATCCGGTAGACATCGATCCCATCATGATGAAGCGCAGAGACCGCCTCGGTTGCACGTATATCGGTATCGGAGGTGTATCGGTCGACCGCCGGCTCGACGACCGCATTATCGATGACATCGACCTTCTTCAACTGGCCGGAGAGGCCGATGGGTGCGATGGTCCCGTCAAAGGAGAGTCCGAACTGTATGGGTTTGACAAAGTGTGCCTCCACATCCAGAGGGCGGCGGGAGAGGGCGACCTCCTGCGACTTTTCAAGGACTGAGCCGATCGGCTGTGTTCCCCGTATGGTTCGTGAACGGATCGCGACGATATCATCTATCGAGAGATTCTTTGCGATCCAGTCGGTTGGTATATCCGGTTCACGGAGGAGGAGCGGGCCACCGATGACCTTTGGGTAGTTCCCGCTCCCGATGAAGACGGACGGGGCGGGACCCATATATTCGGAGACCGGCTTCTCACTCGTCTGTGCATAGAAACGCTGCATAACCGGGCACTTTGGCAGGCCACAGAGCCCCTTCCCCTTGCACTCGGCACAGCGCTTCACCGCAGATCCCTCACGATCCGGATCGTGCCGGAATACGTGCAGAGAATGTCCCGCACCAGTCGGTCCCAGCAGAGTTCTTCATCCCGGGGGATCGTCCCCGCAATCTCCCGCCCGACGTCGTCATCCGTTCCTGAGATGACATGGGCCACGACTGAGCCGGGGGCATACGTCTCAGGGACGATCCCGTCGGCATCTCCATCGGTGATCCCAAACACGGGGATGCCCTGGACAGCCCCGATATGGCCACATACAGCGGTGGTGTCATCACCGATGGTGACAATACCGGCGAGATCCGGGGTGATGATCCGGTAGATATCAAGTGCGGCGTGGTCGATGACGGCGATCTTTCCACACCCCGGTGCACGCCTGAGTGTTCTCTCCGGAAGGGAAGAGCGTATCTCCCCGCTCTTACACCATGCCCGGTCAAGGGGAGGGCACCCGATGGCAGCAAGCTTCTCCATCCCATGCGGCTTGACCCGGATGCCGGATACCGGGATGAGGGAGCCATTATCACGGGAGAGGATCACTTCCCTGGCGGTGGCATAGCCGATGGTGATCCCTTCCACACAGACCGGCTCACCCGGCAGGCAGCCATGGATTATCCGTTTTTCAGGAGTATTTCGGCAGGTTGATGATATCTCGATAACCCGACAGCCGATCCGGTCAGCGACATGTTCTGCAAGCTCCCTGTCTCCTTCATTCCAGAGATAACAGGTCTGATCCGAGCATTCAATATGAACAAGCCCCCTCCCCCCGGTGATCCGACCGGCGACGATCTCACCGAAGCATCGCCCCGACTCCGGGGTCTTCCCCCGGTTCACCAGGATGATATCTCCATCCATCCGGTTTATCACAATTGATGGGGGGAGATCAGCAGGTGTGATTGCTAGACCACTCTCGATCGCAGCGGTCCGCCCCATCACTCCTGCAACGATCAGGCGATCCGGATCAAGAATTCTGTTGATTCTGGCGGCATCCCCTTCATCAAAGACGGCCGGGCCATGGAATATGCAGGTGAGGGGTCGCATCTGATACAGTGTATGGTGATTCTCCGGGATAGCACTGTGGATTGATACTACCTATTATACAAAAAGTATTAATTAGTAAAACACTAATATAGATATTGTCCAAAAAGGACACACCATCCAGACCGGGCGCGCCAGAATATGGCACGTCCTCCACCTTAGCACCGGAGATGCTGCTACCCGCCACTTCAGGGTGGCAGATCATCACCCCATCCTTGTATACAGAGCGCTCCCGGTATCCTCTCTTCTTTCTCTCATCCTCCGGCTCACGGAAGGCGGTTTATTTATCGCTATGGAGGAGAGAATAGTTATCATACGGGGCTTCCTGATGACGGTGGATACTCTTCGAAAGTTTGTGATGCCCGAGG
Source organism: Methanocalculus alkaliphilus (assembly GCF_024170505.1). Lineage (NCBI taxonomy): Archaea > Methanobacteriati > Methanobacteriota > Methanomicrobia > Methanomicrobiales > Methanocalculaceae > Methanocalculus > Methanocalculus alkaliphilus. The sequence continues at coordinate 182,278 of NZ_JALJYG010000003.1, read as the reverse complement.
TGATCATCGGGGACGGTGCACGACGGCGTGCCGGTTTCTATCTTGAAAACTATGGTATACAGCGTCTTCTCCTCGTCACCGATCCCGGTATTGTCAGGGCCGGATGGGCTGATGAGATCCGTGCCCTTGCAGATGATCATGGTGTCACTGTGATGATCTTCAGTGGGATATCGGAAAATCCCCGGACCGATGAGGTTCATGCAGGGGCAGAGATCTACCATCGCGCCGGGTGTGACGGTATCCTTGCGATCGGGGGTGGCAGCCCGATGGACGCTGCAAAGGGCATCTCAATCCTTGCCACCAACGGCGGGGATATCCGTGAATACGAAGGTGTTGACCGGATCAGGCATATGGGTCCACCCCTCATCTGCATCCCGACGACGGCAGGAAGTTCAGCCGATGTCTCCCAGTTTGCGATCATCACCGATCAGGCAGAACAGAGGAAATTTGGGATCATCAGTAAGATGATCATCCCCGACATCTCACTCATCGATCCCTCCCTCCTGTCAACCCTTCCCCGGGAATTCATCGCATACTCAGGGTTTGACGCCCTGACGCATGCCATCGAGGCGTATGTCTCGACCGGAAGCTCACCAATGACCGATCTCCACGCATCTCAGGCGATACGGTTGCTGCACAGGGCACTTCCGGCTGCATACAGGAGCCGGGATGACGCATCTGCCGCAATGTCGATGATGCTTGGAAGCCTTCATGCAGGGCTTGCCTTCTCGAATGCGAGTCTCGGCCTCGTCCATGCAATGGGCCATGCCATCAGTGGCATGTATGATCTCCCCCATGGCGAGGTGAACTCACTCCTTCTTCCGCATGTCATCCGCTATAACTACCCTGCATCCATGGAACGATACAACCAGATTGCTCGCATTCTTGGTGCTTCTGATGAGGAGATACAGGAAGGCGGGGTATCCGCTATCGTCGATGCCATCAGGCGACTTGGAGGAGACGTTGGGATCACCGGAACGCTTGGAGACCGTGGGATGATGCATGATCAGATCCCTGATCTCGCCGCATCAGCAGTTCTCGATCCCTGTCTCGTCACAAATCCTGTATTTCCTGAGATAGAGGAGGTTATTGCTCTTTATGAAGCGGCGCTCTGAACCCGGTCTGCATGAACAGCAGCAGCTCCGGGAGAAGATACTCGGATTTGGAGAAGGCTCGCTCCGGAAGAGCCACTACCCCGAGCTTCGGGTTCGACTCCTCGAACTTGAGCGCTTTCGCTTTATTCTGGATCAGATCGATCTCGGGATTCTGATCATCGGGATGGATCATGATATCATCCTGGATTGTAATGAAGAGACCTGCCGCCTCTTTGGAAAGAGCAGGCGGGATCTCGTCGGCACAATGATAGAATCCCATCTCCATGATCACGGATGGTACAGACGGCTGAAGGCGGCAGGCGGCGGGGTTGAGACCCTTCCATATCATCCATCTGCCGGCTCCTCTCCCCGCTATCTTGAAGCAGCACTCCATCAGGTCTCGTTTGGTGGGGATGCGTACCTGATCACCATCACCCGGGATATCACCGATCAGAAGGCCGCATCTGATACCCTTCTCCGAACGAAGGATATGTTTGCCGCGGCATTCAGGCTGAGTCACCTGCCTGACGCATCCGAGGGGTGTATCCTCTCTGAGGCCCTGCAAAAGACCATCTCACTGACGCAGAGCAGGTACGGAATCCTCGGGGTTGTGAATCCTGACACGCGGTTCTTCACCATATACAGATCCGGTCCTGAATCCGGCAGCAGGACGGGGTTCTCGCCCATTGGGAAGAACGGTCCCTGGGAACGGATACTGATGGGGAGGGGAATGCCCGTCATCGAGGGGGGAACCCGGATGGATCTTCCGATTACGGACGGTGGATCCGTCGTTGCGATCATCTCCCTCTTTGAGAAGGCCGTCCCGTATGATGATCTCGATCTCAAGCAGGCATTGTACCTTGGCGAGATCCTCTGGCAGGTGATCCTCAGGAGGAGGGCTGAGGAACGCCTCAGAAAGCTGAACGCTGAGCTGGAAGAGCGTGTCAGCCGTAGAACGACAGAGCTTGCCATTGCAAACAGTGAACTTGAAGCCTTCACGTACTCCGTCTCCCATGATCTCAGGACACCGCTTCGGAGTATCGACGGTTTCTCCCTTGCTCTCCTTGAAGATTATGATGCCTCCCTCCCTCCTGAAGCCTCCGAATATCTCCACCGCATCCGGGCTGCCTCACAGAGGATGGGTGATCTCATCGAGGATCTCCTCCTCCTCTCACGAATCTCCCGAAAGGAGATCCGGCGTGAGCAGTTCTCACTCTCTGATCTTGCCGCCGAGGTTATTGCCGATATCTCATCCTCAGAACCAAGAGCCGATGCCTCTGTCCATATCCAGGACGGGATGATCGTCACCGCAGACCGGAGGATGATCCGGATCGCTCTTGAAAATCTCCTTGGAAATGCCTGGAAGTTCACCGGAGGCAACGAGAAGACGGTGATATCGATCGGGATGAGGGATGATGGGATCACCCCCGTCTACATCATCTCCGATAACGGAGCGGGCTTTGATATGGCGTATGCAAAGAAGCTCTTCATCCCATTCTCCCGGCTTCATGCACATGAGGAGTTCCCGGGTACCGGGGTCGGCCTTGCAACCGTATCCCGCATCATCAGGAAGCATGGAGGAACCATCCGTGCCGAGGCGGCAGTTGGTGGTGGAGCAACCTTTTATTTCACTCTGGGTTCCAAATCAGAGACAGGAGAATAAAGCCATGTTTTTGGATGAGACGATCCTCCTCGTCGAGGATAACCGTGATGACGAACTCCTGACGCTGCGGGCATTTGCACGCAACAGGATAGCAAATCCGATCGTCGTCGTCCGTGATGGTGAGGAAGCGCTGGATTATCTGTTTGCGAGGGGATCATATTCTGAACGCAAGCCCGATCTGTTTCCGGTGCTGATCCTCCTGGATCTCAAGCTCCCCAAACTTGATGGACATGAGGTGCTCAGGGCAATCCGGCAGGATCATAGAACCCGTCTGATCCCGGTCATTATCCTGACAACCTCTGCAGAAGACGAGGATATCATGGCGAGCTATGATCTTGGTGCAAACAGCTATATCCGAAAGCCCGTTGACTTCTCCGAGTTTATGGAGGCGATCCGACTGCTCGGCGCCTACTGGCTCCTCCTGAACGAACAACCCCGATTGAGGTGATATGCATGTATGAGAGACTCCGGGTGCTGATTGCGGAAGATACAGAGGATGACGCGCTGCTTCTTCTCCGGGCACTCAGAAAAGGGGGTTTTTATCCGGAACATACCCGTATCTGGACTGAAGAGGGTCTTGTATCTGCACTTGCAGAGCAAGAGTGGGATGTCATCCTTACCGATTACCATATGCCCGGGTTCGGGGGGGATCGCCTCATCCGGGTTCTCTGGGAGCGGGGGTATGATATCCCGATCATCATCGTCTCCGGCGCAATCGGGGAAGAGGCTGCCGTCTCCCTGCTGAAGGACGGGGCCGCCGATTATGTGATGAAGGACAATCTTATCCGTCTCATCCCGTCGGTGAACCGGGCACTGGCGGAGGCACGGGACCGTCAGGAGCGGCGCCGGGCAGAAGATGCCCTGCGTGACTCGGAAGAGCGGTACCGGAGCATGATGAGGCAGATATCAGAAGGTATCCTGCTCATTGACAGAAATACCCGCCGAATCATCGAGTCGAATGAGATGAGTTCCCGGATCCTTGGGTACCCGGAAGAGGTTCTCCTCAGAATGACCCTTGACGAGATTGCAGAGGGCTTCTTCCCCCAAAATCTCAATGAGAACAGGATCTTCGAGGGGGATATCCTGACACCCGAAGGCCGGTCTATCGACCTTGAGGTGAGTATCAGCCCAATCTCCATCAGGGACTGCCCGGAAGGGGTTTCTGCAGTCATCCGTGACATCTCCGGGAAGAAGGATCTTGAGAGGCGCCAGATTCAGGCATTCCTCCAGATAGACCATAATATCGAACAGTTTGCCATCCTTGCGGATCATATCAGAAACCCGCTCCAGGTGATCCTTGGCTACTCTATCCTCTCCGATGATGCCACCGCAGAGGAGATCATGGAGCAGGTTTACCGGATAAATGACATCATCCGGCAGCTTGATCATGGGTGGGTCGAGTCTGAGAATGTCCGTCAGTTCCTCAGGAGAAATTATCGTATTGGTGATGATTCCGTTGATCTCAGGTGATGAGGAGGAGGCCGACGGACCGGATATTCCCGTGGATGATCCTTCCGTACTCCAGATCAGCGCATGGGATCGGATCGATCTCCCATCCGACATGCCGTGCTGTTGCAAAGACATCCATCCCCACCGCCTCCATACTCGGCCGGACCCGGTCCATCATCCTGCAGGTCCGGCGGAGGCTCTCATCAACTGATCCTTCTGCCTCTTCTGCCACACAGGTCTCACAGAAGATGCATGGGTATGCACCAAAGGCAAACGCCTTGTAATACCCGTCATAAAACGCCATCTTCTCCAGTTCCCACATCGTCTCCCAGATCCAGAGGATCATCCTGCGATAGAATGAGTGGAAATCAGCCGGGATATCCTCTGGTCGGATCTCCGGGTGCGCGGGATCCTCGTCGAACCTGACGAGCATCGCCGTCCTGTATCCGGAGAGGACCCTTCGCATCTCCTCCGGTGACGGGGTGTGGGGAGGGCAGCTGAAGTGTTTGCCGTACCCCTTACAGCCAAAACGGCATTTCAGCCGGACCCATTCTGCAACCACAATCTCCCCGACCGGGAGGATTGCGGGAACACCCCCCTTCTCTTCCGCATGTGCAGAGAGGAGGGAGAGTTCATCAGCGAGATTTCGTTTTGCCATCCTTATCACATCAGGAGGGGACTCATCCTGATATCTGATAAAGGTTGGTCCGGCCGGCTCACCGAACGGGGGGATGGCCCCGCTGCATCAGGGCACGTTCGATGATCTGTGAGGATGAACAGAGTTCACAACTGCGGTACTCATCGATCCTGACAACAGGGATCGTAAACCCATGTCGTCTGAGCTCTTCTTCGAGGCTCTCCGGTGTGAACCGCTGGTTGCATCCGATGGTGATGATATCAGGGGCAATATCCCGGATCGGCTGGAATTTATCGGTTTTATCTCCAAGTACCGCATGATCGACCGGTTTTAATCCGAGAACCATCCTGAGCCGCTGGTCCTCGGGGATGATCGGTTTTGGCTTATGCCGGACATTCTCATCCCGGGCGACGATCACCCAGAGTTCATCCCCAAGAGCCCTGGATTCTACCAGGTAGAAGAGATGGCCGGGGTGAATGATGTCAAATGTCCCGGTTGCGACGACGCGGGTCATGGCAGAACCTCCAGTCCACGTGGCGTTCCGTCACGGGAGAAGGCCTGCCAGTCGTTCTGCCCGTATGGGTATCCGATGATCAGATGGCAGTTTCCAAACCTCGGAAAAAAACTGATATCCGCATCTGAAGGCTGAATAACACCGTTTGGATGGCTGTGTGCACTACCGGCAAAGCTCATGCCAAGTGGGATCATATCGGTGTATATAGACGCACTCCGTTCATCGAGCCGGGTCCCCGGGAGGAGATTGATGTCGGAGAGAACCCCGTCCTCGGCGATCAGGAGGGCGACAAACTCGAGAGGATGCTGGCTCTTTGCCATCTCAAGGAGTGTGGAGAGTGTATCGCGACTGATGGCATGAATCTTCATTGTCTGTAATTATGTGCGTCCGCTGACTATGAAAGCTTGTGGAAGGATACAATTCATCAATCCGGCAGGCGTAGTACTTCATGAATGAAGGGGCAATGCTGGATTGATGGTGACGAGATCACCTTTTATATTGCCATCAACCGGCGGCGGAAGCGTACAGCCCTTGCTATCCGGGATGATCTGGCAGTCGAAATCCGGTCTCCCTACCCCCTTTCCCAGGAGATCGCCGTCTCATTACTGAAGGCTGAAGCAGGCTGGATCGGCAGGGCACGCCTGAGAAAAGGGAAGGCTCTCAAGGAGACACCGGTGCAGGGATATGAGGACGGGGCAACGATTCTCTTCCAGGGCCGCCCCCTCACGATCCGGCATAACAGAACCGGGGACGACTACTTCGCATATATCGCAGGGGATCAGCTGCACCTCTGCCTCCCTCCGGATGGTAACATTCAGGGCGACAGAGACCGGATCGTCCGGGCGGTCATCAGCTGCTACTCCTCTGCAGTCCTCCCATTCGCTGAAAAGATAGCGGGAGAGACGGCCGAAGCAATCGGTGTTCCTATCCCGCGTATCAGGTTCGGCTACCAGAAGCGGCGGTTTGGCTCATGCACACAGAGGAACGGGATCATCCTTAACATCCGGCTTGCCCAGGCACCTCCCGACTACCTGAAATACGCGGTTGTGCATGAGGTCTGCCATCTCCGTGAGGCGCATCATCAGAAGCCGTTCTGGGAGCTCGTCGAATCCGTCCTCCCGGAGTACAGGGAACACCATGCGAACCTCCGGAAGGAGGGGATGCGGTATTCCTTTTAAAAGAACCGGCGGAGCCCGGTCTTCTCCGTCTTACCGGCACCCGCCTGCGCACCAAGCGACCGCCTGATACCTGGTACCTTCTTCCGGACCATCGCCCAGACGAGCTGGAGATCCGTCCCATACCATGAGGTGACCACCTCCGGAAGGCCGCTGAGTGCATGCCATGGGATGGAAGGGTGGGCAGCTTTCATCTCAACTGAAATACCGCGTGAGAGGAGACCGATGGCACTGAGCTTTCCCAGCACCCCTGCCTGAGCCCTTCTGTCCTGCAGGAAATCCTGATACTGCATCCCCTGGCAGAAGGTCTCGATATCCGAGAATGATGAGGCGATCTCTTTGAGAAAGAACCGGGAATGATCCCCCTCTGCCCCCTCTCCCCCAAATAGGAGCGGCCTGAGCTCATCCGGTACGCCATTTATGGAGATGACCGGGACATGCTGGCCGGTCTTCTCCCTGATGTAGGTGGAGAGGCCTGCCATATCGAGGAGATCCCGATCATCCGAGAGGGCGACGATGACCGATACCTCCCCGTCACCCTGGATCTTCGGGCCGAATGTCCCAAGTTTTGTTACACCAAACATCTCTGTCATCTCGTCCTTCTGTCTTGTCAGAATGGACGTAATCTCCTGCCGCGATCGCACGCTATCCCCTCCTCTTCATCTCTCTCTCCCCATATCCTGCCGGAACCGCTCCTCCATATACTGTGATACCGCAGGTCTGTTCCGGCTCTTCTTTCTTCGCCGCATCTCTCTCTGGCGCTGAAGGGAGATGATCATGGTGATGGAGATGTACGTGAAGAAGATGAGGAGTGCTATTGCGCCCGTCAGGAAGAGGTAGGCGACGATACCGGGTGTCTGGTAGAGGGCCATGTAGGATGATCTCTGATTGTACCACTACCCGATAACGTTTTCTCTCTGTCTTTTACCGGCCGCCAGGATGCAGAGGTGCGACCCTCTGATCCTGGTGTCACCCTTCCCGTAATGGGAGGGTGCTGATGTATGCTGCATACCGGTTGAGCAGGACCGAGAGGATTACTGCAACTGCGACCACTCCTGCAAGAATGAGCCAGTGCAGGGATCCGATCGTTCCGACAGCCAGGCGGACGAGGAGATTCAGAGGATTGTATGGCACTGACATAATGAAGATGATCACCACAACGACTGCTGTTGAGAAGACGAACTGGGCACTCGTCCTCTCGCGGTAATGGAGGGCGACGAGAGCGCCGATTTGGATCAGGACCATCGATCCGGCGATGACATGGAGGAGCATCTGCACCGGGTTCTGGACGGCGATCCCGTTGATCCAGAGGAGGGCGAGCCATGCCGCCGACTGGAATGGAACGATGAGGATACAGGCGAGTATCTTCCCCCAGATCATCTCTCCATAGGTCACCGTCGTCGAGAGGAGGGTCTCGAGTGTTTTGGACTGGTACTCCTCGGTGATGAGGTCGATGATCAGCGCGGCGGATATGATCGCCGGCATAAAGATGAGGAGCGGGATGAGGAGGCCAAAGACAAACTCGAAGTAACTGGATCGCCCGCCGGTATCAGGGAAGTTCAGCTGGATCGGGTCCATTATCAGCCGGTCCGCACGCACGCTCCGCAGCTCATCCTCATAGACAAGGAATGCCTCCTTCATCTTCACCTCGACGACTGCCGCCTGGATATCATTCTGGAGGGTGTAGAGTGTGACGATGACAGGCCCGGGATCGTCAGGAGGTATGTCCGGGACCAGGACGACGGCGGAGAGCTGCCGTTCCTTCAGTGATGCGATTGCAACATCGAGATCGAGATTGTATGCAACGAGATCCCTCCTCTCGTTAATAATCTCGAAGAGATCGCCCTCCTCACCGACATACCCGATCCCATATTCGACACCCCGGTATCCGGCAAGAGCGTCGGGATCGTACATTGAGGTGAGACCGATCATCAGAAACGATGAGAAGAGGGCGATAAAGAGCTGGAGCAGGATGGCAAAGACGATGGTCTTCTCTGCATAGATCCCGGAGAGCTCCTTTCTGGCTATAATTCCAATATTGCGGCTTTTCATCATGGGATCACCCCGATGACGGCGAGATTATAGATGACATGAACGACGGTTGCACAACAGAGTGCAGGGATATACATCCGGAGTCCCCCGGCCTTCAGGGCGACTGCAACGATCCCAAGGCAGACCGCATGGAGGAGGAAGGGCATCCAGAGCAGTTCAAGGGAGAGGAAGAGGATGCTCCCAAAGACCGACTCTGTCACCTGGGCGATGGTCGCAAAGAGGAGGAGCTTCTCACCCGCAAGGAAGCCGAGGGCAGTCGCTCCTGAGCCGAAGATGACGTGCCGCCAACTCAGCCCTCCGGGGAGTATCTTCGCAAGTGCATAGATCCCGATCGACTTTGCAATCTCCTCGGTTGCTGCGGCAAAGCCGAGCAGGAGGAGAAGGGAGAGCGGCATCGGGAGGTTGAAGACGAAGACAAGCCCCATCATCTGGACCATGAAGACGAAGGGGATGACGAGCGCTCCAAGACTGAAGAGGGAGAGGAGGGTGTACTTCGTCGATATCCCGGCTGATATGAACTCCATTGTCCGTGGAATGAGGCTACGGAACGAGAAGAGCCGCTCTTCATTGAAATTCACGACGCCGGCATAGAGGAGGATTGCGCTGGTGAGGTAAAAGAGCGCGGTGGAGTAGATATACTCGGTGAGTGTGAATGCATCTCCCTGGATTTCAAGGACGATCAGGGTGAGGGGGGAGATGAGGGCGATCACATGCACATTGGCAAAGATGCTTGGGAAGAAGAGGTATGAGGTTGCGACTGTTGAGAAGAAGATCGAGAGGAAGGAGAGCTCTTTAAAGCTCCTGGCAAGCATCCCGATGACGAGGGCAGCAGCAAGGAAGAAGAGGATCACCGGGATGAGCGGGAGGATAACAATCGGAGGGAGGCCGCTGATCAGGATGATCACTCCCGAGATGGCGACCATCAGGAGGAAGTAGGGGAGTGCCTTTCCGAGGATGATGGCTGACGGGTGAGAAGGTGTTGAGAGGAGGATCTCTCCACGGCGCTCGATCCGTTCGTTCATAATACTCATCATGAAGAACTGGGATGTGAAGTAGAGGGGGAAGATGAAGACGAAGATCAGGATGATCGAATCGAACGGGAGTGGCGGGGCGAGCTGTGCAGGTGTCCGAAATGTCCCTGTTCCCGATTCAACCCCGAAGGTCTGTGCATATCTCCTGATCTGATCGTCCTGCACCGCGGACCTTGAGATCTCTGCCCTGAGCTGCTCCGGGTCATAGGGGATCTGTACATCAGGTGTTGCCACCGGAACGATGGGCTGCTGCGGAGCAGGTGGCCTCTCTTCCGGAACCGGCGATACCCGGCGGCCTGCCTCTGTGGCGGTAAAGTCAAGCAGGCTTCTCTCGTACTGGCGGTCTATCCAGAGCGGGTATGCCGCATACAGGTCCGGCTCTCCGGCATTGATGAGAGCGGTATACCTCTCATATACCTGACTGAGTGCCCCAAGGGCAGCCCTTCCCTTCTCATCATCGCGGACATAGACCTCGCTTCCAAGGATGATGATATCATAGAACTGGCGGTTCTCCCAGAGCGCTCCTCCACCATCCAGATAGATGGTGAACCGGGTGTCGGCTGCGATCATCTCCCCCGCCTCCCGGTTATCGGTTCCGAGGCGGTAGATCCCATCCTGAAGGTGCACCCCGCTCGAGGCCGCAAACCCCGATGCGAGGATGAGGAGGATGAAGAGGATGATGGCAGCAGGCAGCACGCCACGCCCCATCGTCGAGAGGGTCCGGCGAAGCTCCCAACGGGATATGACGCTGATCTGCCTGAGGATATGCATCCGCATAGCCAGAAATTCGGTTGTTATCCTATAAAAGGATCTTCAAAGATGCAGAGTCAGGATATTCACCCTCCACGTAATTGAACCGCATCCTCGACCTGAAGATGCATATTCGGGAAGTTTTATTCGTCCTGGTGCCGATTGTGAACTATGATCCATGGCCGGGGTATTCGAAAAGAGTTTAACGGATTCACTGCACTGAAGGGTGTCGATATCGACCTGTCCGAGAGCGGTATCTATGGGATCATCGGCCATAATGGCGCCGGAAAGACGACGCTCCTGAAGATCATCTCGGGCCTTCTCACTCCGACCACAGGCACCCTCGTCATCGACGGGATCGATGCCATTGCAGACCCGATGGCGCTGAAGATGCGGCTTGGGTACCTTCCGGAGGAGTCACGCCTCTATGATACGATGACGGTGGATGCCTATCTGAACTTCTTTGGGGATATCTACGGAATGACCCGGCCGGAGATACAGCGGCGCTCCGATGATCTCCTCTCCTCACTTAGTCTCGACCATAACGGGAAGAAGATCGGCGAGCTCTCAAAAGGAATGCGAAGAAAGGTCGCCATCGCGCGATCCCTCCTCCATGATCCCGATCTCCTGGTCTATGACGAGGCGACCTCCGGCCTTGACCCGATGACCTCACGGTTCATCACCGGCTATCTCCGTAATCTGAAGCATGAGGGCAAGACGATCATCATCTCCGCCCATAATCTCTACCAGGTGGAGGAGATCTCAGACTGGGTTCTGATCCTCTCTGAAGGGGAAGAGGTCGCCTCCGGCTCCATGGATGAGCTCAGGGAGAGGTTCGGCTCGATCACCTACGTTATTCACTTCCGGATCGATGATCCCGCTTCCCTCCCTGGAATCGGGGGTATCATCCAGGATGACGGCATGTACAGGGTGAATGTCAAGACCCTTCCGGAGCTGAATGCGGCAACCGCTCACATATCTTCATCAGGGGGGCGTGTTGAGCGGATTGAGTCACGATATCCAAGCCTTGAAGAGATGCTGATGGCTGTGGGGAAGAAAGGATAACGATCCGATCCGACGGGTTCTCCTCTCCGGCGAGGGTATGATAAGGTCCGGCGTTCATCCCCTCTTCTGGAACTATTCCCGGAGGGCTTGAACGCGTGACTCTTCTCATCTGGTCTGGCATCATTCTCTGCATCACCCAGTCTGCGATTTTTTCCGGGCTGAACCTGGCCTTCTTCACGATCAGCAAGCTTGAGCTGGTGATGGAGGCCGGGCGTGGCAACAGGGATGCCCGCCGGGTGCTCGCGCTCAGGGAGGATGCGAACTTTCTGCTCGTCACGATCCTCTGGGGCAATGTTGCTATCAATGTCCTCCTCGCCCTCCTTGCAAACTCAGTCCTTGCCGGAGTCATGGCGTTCCTCTTCTCAACCGTCGTTATCACCATCGTGGGAGAGATCATCCCCCAGGCGTATTTTTCACGCCACGCTCTCCGGGTCGCCTCTTTCCTGTCCCCGGTTCTCCGTCTCTACCAGATCCTCCTCTATCCGGTTGCAAAACCGACCGCGCTCATTCTGGATCGACTCCTTGGCCCGGAGGGGATTCGGTACTTCCGGGAACGGGATCTCCGGGAGCTGATCAGGCTGCACATGGAGTCCTCAACGACCGAGATAGAACGGATGGAAGGGCAGGGGGCACTGAATTTCCTCGCGCTCGATGATCTTCCCCTGGCAGCGGAGGGGGAGCCGGTCGACCCGGAGAGCATCATACAATTAGATGTTCTGGATGCGCTCCCGGTCTTCCCCCCGATTACCAGGGAGATCTCTGATCCCTTCCTCCAGAAGATTCAGTCTTCAGGGAAGAGCTGGATCGTCCTCACCGATTCTGAAGGGACCCCTCACATGCTCCTCAATGCCGATGGGTTCATCCGTGACCTCCTCTTTGGCAAAGGACGGTTCATCCCGTACCGGCACTGCCACCGCCCAATCATCTTCCGGAAGAAAAATGCAACCCTCGGGGAGGCACTCCCCCTCCTCAGGGTTCAGCCAACACGACATGGAGATGATCTCATCGAAGATGATGTCATCCTCCTCTGGGGCGATGAACGGCGAATTATAACCGGATCTGATCTGCTTGGACGGCTCTTCAGGGGGATCGTCCGCAATCCGGGGGTTCCTGATCAGAATACGAATGCTGGTATGCGCTGATCCGGTATCAGGGGGCTCCATGGCTCTGGTGACGGGATGAGATGCCCCAGGTCGGGGGGAAGATGATAATCGAAAAAGAAAAGATGAAAACGGGCCTGAAGGGATTTGAACCCCTGACCTACGGATTAAGAGTCCGTCGCTATGCCTAACTAAGCTACAGGCCCTCTGTTTGACCTAATACCGTTGATTTCATACCTATATATTACTTGTGAATTGCTCCTGAAACAGCATTATTATCTGGGAGCCCCGATAACTAGATGTATGGCGGATGGAGGCAAAGGTGACCCGAAGCCAAGGGTTCGGTATATGGTATTTGGCTGCGGGAGCATCGGCTATAACGTCATCGAAGAGCTCCTGAAAGAGACGACGAATATTATTGTCATCGATTCGGATGAGAAGAGGGTCGAGGATCTAAAAGACCAGAAATATCAGGCACTTGTCCGGGATATCTCAGATCCCGATCTCTTTACAGACCTTCCGATCCCGGAGATCGTCTTCATCCTCTCAAGCAATAAAGAAGCCAATCTCAATGCCGTGGAGCAGACAAAGAAGACGCATCCACAGGCCTTCTCAATAGCACGGGCGGTCGATCTCTTCTCCGTTGATACCCTTGTTGAAGCCGGAGCTGATGTTGTCCTCTATCCTCAGCAGGTGGTGGCCAGGTCCGCAGTTCATCATATGAAGACGCTGACCGCCGCACGGAGTGCGCACCGTCTCTATTCTATCTTTGAGAACTGGACCGGAACTCTTGGTGTTCTCACACACAGAAACCCGGATCCCGACTCGATATCAAGTGCGATGGCCCTCTGCGCCATTGCCCAGGATGCTGCAAAAGGGCAGCTGGCCTGCCGTATCCTCTATGAAGGAACCGTCGGGCACCAGGAGAACCGTGCCTTCGTCAACCTTCTTGACATTCAGATGGAGAGGATGACCCCGGAGAAGCTGGCAGAATGCAACCATCTTGCTCTCGTTGACTCCCCCGGGCCGGGAATCAATAATGATCTCCATCCCGGCACCCATGTCGATATCATCATCGATCATCACAGCATGGAGGGGATAGAACGGAGCTACAAACCTGATTTTATTGATATCCGTCCTGAGAGCGGTGCAACCGCCAGCATCTTCGCCCAGTATCTTCAGGAGCTTGATGTCCCGATAGATACGAAGATCGCAACGGCCCTCTACTATGGCATTCGCGCAGATACCCGTGAGTTCAGACGCAATGTCACCCCGAATGATCTGTATAATGCAGCATATCTCCTTCCCTTATCTGATACCGATCTCCTGGACAAGATCATGTCCCCATCGTTTTCACAGGAGACGCTTGAGGTGATGGGGAATGCCATCTCCACCCGTTCCATTAAGAACGGGTATCTCTTCTCAAATGTCGGCTATATCAGGAACCGGGATGCGATTCCGCAGGCGGCTGATATGCTGGTGAATCTTGAGGGTGTGACGACGGCGCTCGTCTATGGTATCTCCGATGCCCATATCATCATATCTGCCCGTAATAAGGATATCCGGGTTCATATTGGCAATGTTCTGAAGGAAGCCTTCGGGGACTTCGGTGATGCCGGCGGCCACGGAACAATGGCAGCTGCACAGATCCCATTAAACTACTTCTCAATGGTCCGTGACAAGGAAGACCTCCTTCAGATGATCATCGATCCGATCCTTCACAGGTTCACTGATATTGTTGGTATCGATGATAATGGGGATAAAAATGAGATTTGAGGAGTTCGAACCTCATTATCGTGAGATCCTCGATTACTTCGGCTTCGACCGGGCCGATGATGAAGAGGCAGCCCTCCTCCTCAACGATCTGCTTGATCGTGATGATCTTGCGCTTCTCAGGGATCGGATCTCAGGCAATGCCGTGACAGTCTGTGGAAACGCAGAGATCCTCAGGGAGCAGCTTCGTGAGATTGATGGTGTTGTCATCGCCGCAGATGCTGCAGCCCTCGTCCTCTATGATGCGGGGATTATCCCTGACATCATCTTCACCGATCTCGATGGTGCCGATGATCCCTTCATCACGATGAATGAGGAGGGGACCCTTATCGTTGTCCATGCCCATGGCGACAATACAAAACTCCTCTCCCGCTGGGTCCCACGCCTGACGGGGCCTCTTGTCGGTACCACGCAGAGCCGGCCGCTTCCGGGAATCCATAACTTTGGCGGCTTCACCGATGGTGACCGTGCCGTATTTGCCGCAGATGAACTGGGAGCAGCGACGATCACAATCCTCGGCTTCGATCTCTCGGACACCTCTGTCGATCCGATGAAGCGGGGAAAACTTCTCTGGGCACGGAAGCTGCTTGGGATGATCGGCTATGACCTCTGAAGCACTGATCATCGACGGGTATGTCGATGAGCCCGCGTGTCTCGGGGTGCCCCCGTACATCTCCCCCTACATCCGGACGGTCGCCGGTGTTCTGTATCAGGCAGGGTACCGGGTGCAGTACAGAACGATCGATGAGATCCGTTCCGCACCGCAGGAGGTGCAGAGCCTTCGAAGTATCCCGCTTGTCGTTGTGATCGCCGGCCAGACGGTGCCTGGGAAGTATCTTGCAGGAACTCCTGCAACCGCAAATGAGCTTCACCAGATCGGATCGCTCTTTGAGGGGAGTGATGCGTTGCTGGGTGGCCCGGTTGTCCATGGGATCTCCTCAGGCGGGGGTACACGGGCGGTGAAGGAGCTGATGGCCGGGTACCGGGCGCTCCTTATCGGTGATCCAGCTACCGCACTTCAGCGGTTCCTCGAAGGCTCGGATCCCGCTGGTGACGAGGTGTACGATGAGAGCAGGATCTGGAGCATCCTCGGTGCGGAGATCATCAGGGATCACCCGCTCTATCCGAATATCGTCATCGAGCTTGAGACCGCAAAAGGATGCTCCCGCTCAGGGACCGGGGGCTGCTCCTTCTGCACAGAGCCGTTCTATGGGCAACCCAGGTACCGTCCGGTACCGATGATTGAAGAGGAGGTCTCTGCGCTGTATGCCGCCGGTGCCCGCCATTTCCGCCTTGGCCGCCAGCCGGATCTCCTCGCCTATGGAACAGGGGGAGGAGAATTCCCGGTCCCGGATCCGGAGAAGATCCGATCGCTCTTCACTGCCATCCGCAGGGCTGCGCCGGATCTCCGAACCCTTCATATCGATAATGTCAATCCGGGAACAATCGTTCATCATGAGGATGCGTCGCGTGCGGCGCTTGCCGCTATCGTCGAAGGCCATACCCCGGGGGATATCGCCGCATTCGGGATGGAGACTGCTGATCCAGCCGTCATCTCTGCAAATAATCTCAAGGCAATGCCGGATGAGGTGATGGATGCGATCCGGATCGTCAACGAGGTGGGGGGCAGCCGCGATGCAGACGGGGTCCCGCATCTCCTTCCCGGACTGAACTTCGTCTGCGGGCTTGCTGGCGAGACCGAAGAGACCTACGAGCGCAACCGTGCCTTCCTTGAAGGTCTCCTCTCCTCCGGACTCCTCGTCCGGCGTGTAAATATCCGGCAGCTGATGCCGTTTGAAGGGACACGTGCATATGAGGAGAACACGCTTGATCAACACCATTCACTCTTCCGCTCCTTCAAGGACTGGACCCGGAGAAGCTTCGATCCCGTTATGCTCGAACGGGTATTTCCCATCGGGACGATACTGCGGGGGGTGGGAATCGAGGTTGCCGGCCAGGTCTCGTTTGGACGCCAGATGGGGACCTACCCGATCCTTGCCGGGATTCCACTGCCGCTTCAGGAGGGCGACCACCTTGATGCCGCTATTGTCGGATATGGAAGCCGATCACTCACCGCCCTGCCCGTCCCAATTATGATCAACACGCTCCCGGCATCTGCATTGAAGGCACTCCCCGGCATCGGGAAGAAGACCGTGGCATCGATCCTGGTGCGGCGCCCGTTCCAGGATATCGCCGCCTGGATGAAGGTGACCGGGGGTACTCTGATCGATGATCTGATCGCCTTTGATTGAGGATAAAACGAATATCCGAAGAAGGCATATTGTGTAGTATGCCCTCAAAGCCGGTTCCTGAGGATCAACCTGATGGTGTATGGCATACGCTTGGGATCCGGGAGGTCCGGGATCGGCTTGAGACGGATGATGACGGCCTCACCGCACTGGAAGCGGCGCGACGATCGGAAGAGTATGGCAAAAACAGCCTCCCTGAGAGGAAACCAACCTCAAAAATTCGTATCTTCTTCAGGCAGTTTGCAAGCCCTCTCATTTATGTTCTCATCGCCGCTGGTGTCCTCTCGATAGCATTTGAAGACTGGACTGATGCGATCTTCATCTTCGCCGTCATCTTTTTGAATGCAGGTATCGGGTCCATCCAGGAGTGGAAGGCAGAGAAGAGTGCCGCCGCCCTTGTGCAGATGCTCAGGATTTATGCCCGGGTCAGGCGTGATGGGGATGAAGAGAAGATCTCTGCCGAGGATCTGGTTCCCGGTGATCTCGTCATCCTCGAGTCCGGGAGCAGGGTTCCTGCTGATCTTCGGATCATCTCCGCCTCTTCCCTTGCCATCGATGAATCCCTCCTGACAGGAGAGTCCGAGCCGACGAAGAAGAGGACGGTAACGTTACCTGAGGATACAGCAGTCGCCGACCGTCACAATATGGCGTATGCCGGAACAACCGTCGTATCCGGGCGGGGCACCGGTATCGTTACGGGAACCGGTATACGGACCGAGATCGGAAAGATTGCGGCCTCCGTCAGCAGCTCGGCGATGGGGAAACCCCCCCTCCTCATCCGGATGGAGGCGTTTGCACAGAAGATCAGCATCGCCGTCCTCTTTGCATCGGCCATCATCGCGGTTATTGTCCTCTCGCAGGGCGAACCTCCCCGTGAGGTCTTCTTCCTGGCAATCGCCCTTGCAGTTGCCGCGATACCGGAAGGCCTGCCTGTTGCCCTGACCGTCGCCCTTGCCATCGCAACAGGACGAATGGCTGAGCGGCATGTGATCGTCCGGCAGTTATCGGCGGTTGAGAGCCTTGGAAGCTGCACAGTCATCGCCAGTGACAAGACCGGAACACTGACGGTCAATCAGCAGACCGCCCAGGTCGTCATCCTTCCTGACGGCACCGAATGTACGGTATCAGGTGAGGGATACACCGGAGAAGGAGAGATCACGTATCCGGGGGATGTCGGTGCATCCTCTGCCAACCCCCTCCTCACGCTCGCCAAGGCTTCCATCATCGCAAATGAAGGAGATCTCAGGGAGCGTGATGGTGAGGGATGGCTCTCACATGGAGATGCGATGGATATCGCCCTCCTGGCCCTTGGGTTCAAGGCAGGCCTTGATCCGGCCGGAATCCGTGATGATATCGCAGTACTTGCAGAGATCCCGTTCTCATCAGAGAACAGGTTCACCTCTGTCTGGTATCAGGAAGGTGATGAACGGAGGGTTGCCGTCAAAGGGGCACTTGAGGTCATCCTCCCTGGCTGCAGGACGATGCTCACCGCTGAAGGGAGTCTGCCCATCGATACAGAGGCGATAGAGGCACAGATGGACTCTCTGACCGGGAGGGGATACCGTGTTCTTGCGGTAGCCGGGGGGCTCTCTGATCCCGAAGAGGTGAAGGGAGGCCCGCCCCCGCTCCTTGAACTCTACGGTCTCGTCGGTTTCATCGATCCCATCAGACATGATGTCTATGCATCCGTCCGTGAGTGCAGGGAGGCTGGTGTCGATGTTGTGATGATCACCGGTGATCATCCAAAGACCGCCCTTGCGATTGCACGGCAGCTTGCCATTGCTGATGATGAAGGGGATCTCATCACCGGCAGCGATCTTGCAGCGGTCGGCTCTCCTGACAGCCCTGCTTTCCTCTCAATGGTGCAGAACCGGCATGTCTTTGCACGGGTGAGCCCTGAACAGAAGCTCCATATCGTCAATGCCCTGAAGGCAGGTGGAGATTTTGTTGCTGTCACCGGTGATGGCGTCAATGATGCACCTGCCCTGCGGTCCGCGAATATCGGGGTTGCAATGGGATCGGGTACCGATGTTGCCAAGGATACCGCCTCGATGATCATCACAGACGACTCCTTCTCTTCGATCGTCGCCGGAATCGAGGAGGGGCGGTATGCCTATGACAATGTCAGGAAAGTGACCTACCTCCTCGTCTCAACCGGATTTGCCGAGGTTGCCCTCTTCATCGCGGCCCTTGCAATCGGCCTCCCCCTCCCCCTCCTCGCTGTCCAGCTCCTCTGGCTGAACCTTGTGACAAACGGGATCAAAGGAGTGACTCTTGCGTTTGAGCCCGGTGAAGCTGGTGCGATGCAGCGGCCTCCGCGCAGTCCCGACGAACCGGTCTTCAATGATGTGATGATGCGCCAGATCGTCGTTGCAGGCCTCACGATGGGGGGTGTTGCCCTTGCGAGCTGGTACTGGCTCCTGGGTGCCGGGTACTCCGAGAGCGAGGCGCGCAACCTCATCGTCCTCCTGATGGTGATGCTTGAGAACTTCCATGTCCTGAACTGCAGATCGGAGTACCGGTCATTCTTCCGGATCCCGATATGGACGAACCTCTATCTCTTCGGTGGGATCGTCGCCGCCCAGGTGATCCATATCGCCGCCATGTACACCCCCTTCTTCCAGGATGTCCTCGGCATCGCCCCCGTCTCTGCCTGGGAATGGGTGATGGTGATCCTCCTCTCCTCCAGCGTTCTGCTGGTAATGGAGATCTACAAATTCATCATAAACAGGAGGGGGACGGCGGAGGGTGATCACCTTGCCCCCTCCTGATGACTGTGGAAAACCCTTTGTCTGCCTCCACCCAACGTATACGAGAACAGAGCAGATCGAGGGATCCAGGTGGAAGACGTCACAGGCAGCTATACCCCGCATGGGGTTGAGGAGGAGGCACGGGCATTCTGGAGTGCTGAGGATACCTACAAAAAAGTAAAGGAACTGAGGAAAAACGGACGCCCATTCTTCTTTGTTGATGGTCCTCCCTATACCACAGGGTACATTCATCTCGGAACCGCTTGGAACAAGATCCTCAAGGATGCCATCCTGCGGTACCACCGGATGCATGGCCTCGATGTCATCGACCGCGCAGGGTATGATATGCATGGCCTCCCGATTGAGGTGCGTGTCGAGAACGAGCTTGGTTTTGAATCCAAAAAAGATATTGAGACCTTCGGGATCGGGAAATTCGTTGAAAAATGCAGGGACTTCGCCGTCACGCATAAAGAGATCATGAGCCGGCAGTTCTCAGATCTCGGGGTCTGGCTTGACTTTGAGAACCCGTATCAGACCATCTCGGATGACTATATTGAGGCTGCCTGGTTTACGCTCAAGCGTGTCAGTGAAGAAGGGATGCTTGAGCGTGGGTACCGTGTCGTCAACTGGTGCCCACGATGCGAGACTGCCATCGCCGATGCGGAGGTTGAGTACTGGGACGAGACCGATCCGTCGATCTATGTGAAGTTCCCGATACAGGGTCTCACCGATGAGTATCTCGTCATCTGGACGACGACACCATGGACACTCCCGGCCAATGTCGCCGTCGCCGTCTCTGCCGAGGCAGTATATGCACGGGTCCGCGCCATACGGGACGGGGCATCCGATATTCTCTGGATTGCCGAGGAGCTTGTCGAAGGTATCCTGAAGGCAGGCAGATACCAGGATTACGAGATACTCGGGACAAAGACGGGGTCTGACCTGGTCGGAACCGCCTATGACTCTCCGCTCCTTGATGCCGTCCCGATGCAGGCCTCGATCCCCCACCGCGTTGTCGCAGCCGATTTTGTTGCGATGGAGCATTCCGGGATGGTCCATATCGCTCCCGGCCATGGATGGGATGACTATGTCCTCGGAATGAAGGAGAATCTTCCGATCGTCTGCCCGGTCGATGGGACAGGGTCATTTACCGAAGAGGCGGGGGCATTTGCCGGCCGCCCGGTCAAGGAGCCCCAGACGAATAAGGATATTGTCAGGGCCCTTGGCCCGGCCCTCATCGCCGAGAAGAAGCTGACCCACCGGTACGGCCACTGCTGGCGGTGCAAGGCTCCAAACATCTTCCGTGCCACCTCACAGTGGTTCATCAGGGCAAGCGAGGCGAAGGAGAAGATGCTCACCTCTATCAGGGATGATGTGACCTGGTATCCTGACTGGGCGGGGAGTGCCCGGTTCCATGACTGGATTGACGGGGTGCGTGACTGGTGTATCTCCCGCCAGAGATACTGGGGGATTCCGATCCCGGTCTGGGTCTGCCCCTCCTGTGATGAATACACGGTCATCGGGAGATTCTCTGAACTTGAGGAGCGTTCAGGGATGGCCATCACCGACCCCCATCGCCCGATGGTCGATGCGATCACCATACCCTGTACCTGCGGGGGAACGATGCGGCGGGTCGAGGATATCTTCGATGTCTGGTTCGATTCAGGAGTGGCATCATGGGCAACACTCAGCTATCCGGGTGAGAAAGAGGCATTTGAGAAACTATGGCCTGCCGACTTCATCACGGAAGGGCAGGATCAGACCAGGGGATGGTTCTATTCGCAACTCTGCCTCTCTCAGATCGCGTTTGGGCAGCCGGCATACAAAAAGGTCCTGATGCACGGATTTGCCCTCGATGCACAGGGGAAGAAGATGTCAAAGAGCTTCGGAAACGTCGTCACTCCCGAAGAGGTCATCGGGAAATTCGGTGTCGATGTTCTGCGGTTCTATATCCTCTCTGCAAGTGCTCCATGGGATGATCTGAAGTTCAACTGGGAGGGTGTCCGGACGGTTCACCGGGCATTGAACATCCTCTGGAATGTCTACCGGTTCCCGATTCCGTATATGCGCCTCGACGGCTTTTCACCGGCGGCTGATGCAGACGGGGTCTATGATCCCTCTGCCATTGCTGTGATTGCGTCCTCGGGTGCGGTTGAGGATCGCTGGCTGATCTCCAGGATGAACTCACTCATCTCCGAATTCAGCGAGGCGATGGATGAGTACCAGATTCACCGGGCAACACGCCGTCTCCAGACCTTCATCGTCGATGATCTCTCCCGCTGGTATGTTCAGCTGGTCCGGCAGAGGATGTGGCTTGAAGAGGAGTCTGAGAGCAAGCAGCAGGCCTATGAGACGATGTACTATGTGATGCGGTCGCTTGTCCGGGTTGCCGCCCCCATCATCCCGCACCTCGCCGAGAAGATGTACAGAAACCTGAAGCTTGCCGGGGATCCGGAGAGTGTGCATATGCTCGACTGGGTGGCACCTGATGCGTCTCTCATCAATCCTGACATCGAAGGGGCGATGCGTGTCGTCCAGTCCTTTGATGATGCGATTGCCAATGCGAGGCAGGCCGGAAAGAGGAAACTCCGCTGGCCGGTCGGGGAGGTTATCATCGTTACAGAGAGTGATCAGGTGAAAGAGGCCATCGACTCTCTCCTCACCCTCTGCAAGGCACGCGCCAACTGCAGGGATATCACCGTCGTCTCCGGAACATGGGATCGGATCCTCTGGACCGCTGAGCCGCAGATGAAGAAGATTGGTCCGGAGTTTGGGAAAGAGGGCCCGCTCCTGAAACGTGCCATTGAGGAGGCTGACGGGACCGCCCTTCGTGCGCAGATACAAAAAAGTGGTTCGGCAATGATCCCAATCGGGGATCGTGAGGTTGCAATAACACCGGATCACGTTGCCTTCAGTGAAAAGCTACCGGAAAATGTATTCTCAGCGCAGATGCCCGATGCGACGATCTACATCGATGTCACCCTCACCGATGATCTCGAGGCGGAAGGATATGCACGCGAGGTGATCCGGCGTGTTCAGGAGATGCGCAAACAGATGGATCTTGCCGTTGAAGAGACGATCAGGGCGACGATCTTCATCGGAGAACCGCGTATTCTCGGGCTCCTTGAAGGGTCCGGGGACTGGATCGCCGGAGAGATCCGGGCATCATCTCTCCTCTTTACCCGGGAGAAGGGTGATGATCATGGATCCGGCGGTCTCGCAACAGAATGGGATATTGAAGGGATACCCGTTCGGATAGCCCTTATTCCCTCAGATAAGGAGTGAAGAGAGGAGCTCCCTCCCCTCTTCCGTATGAAAGACCGGGGGGTTTCTGTCCGGGACGATCCGTGATCGTATTGTCACCGTCTCTTCTCCGGTTACCGGATTATACCCCTGATACTCTTCTTCTCTTCTGCAGACGATGATCCCCCGCCTCTGCCATGCGGGTGTCTCTGCAAGGTTTATCCCCCGCGAATACATCATCTCATGCATCGCCGGTGTGTTCATCCTGTGGAGTCTCTCCTGGGCTTCTGCCGGTGAGTACCCTTCTTCTCCGAGTGCCCACTGGCAGTATGCATTATTGTGGTTTCTCCACGCCTCCTTCTGTCTCCAGATGAGATACTCAACGGCAATATCATCAGATACCGGTATGATGCGTGCATCAAATGCGACCGGCTCTTCTAATCCGAGGCTCAGGGTCAGCGCGCTTGCAGCATATGATGCGGCAACCGAATCGAGCTTCTCGATACGCCCCTCGAATGGAAGCGTTCTGAGAAAGAGATTGATCTCATCGGAGAAGGTATAGGCGAACTGGAATGAGAGGCCGCTCCTTCCAAGAAGGAGCGATGCAACCGCCTCCATTGCCTCTGCAAGCCTCAGATCAAACGGTTTGGTGAGCGCCAAAGCCCGGGCTGTACTGCGAAATGATCGCCCGTCCAGCCTGATGAAGCAGGGGGCAGTCGTCCGAAGTGCAGAGAAGATCTCCCGGTCCTTCATTCAGACTGGTCCCGAGCGGCAGACGTCTTGAATGCCCCAGGAATATGACGGATCAGAACAATATCGGATACTTCCTTTATGAGGCGATATGGTATCTTGACACCCTTAAACGCCTTCAGATCGATAATATCGGGATTAATCTTTGTGATTGCAAGTGATGCCATCTTCTTGTTATCGACATCAATAATGACATCCTCGACATTGCCGATGAAGACTGCTCTGTCGGTGTAGACGCTCATGCCAAAGAGATCGGTAATCTGCCACTTCATAGCTATCTGTTCAAGATATATACTAAATACTTAAAAAAGATAATCCTTTTCATGGATGGATCGCTGGAGATAGGAAGGGTTTTTGGCATACCTGTTCGTCTACATTTCACATTTTTACTCGTCATCCCTCTCTTTGCATGGATCATCGGCAGCCAGATCGGCCTGACCGTTGACCTGATCGAAGGTTTATTCGGAATACCGATTGATCGGACGATTATCACACAGGAATATATCCCGTATATCCTGGGTGCACTGGTTGCGCTCTCACTCTTCTTCTGTGTATTTGTCCACGAACTCGCCCATTCCCTTATCGCACGAGCCAAAGGCATCAAAATCAACTCGATCACCCTGATCATCTTCGGCGGTGTCGCCTCGATGGAGGAGACCCTCCCTGATCCGAAGGTTGAGCTCCCGATGGCACTTGCCGGCCCCCTGACGAGCCTTGGCCTTGGGATTCTCAGTTTTATCCTCGTCTATGTCGTCGATGCTGTCGTCATATCTGCGCCGGTCGCCGGGGTCCTCGTCTATGGTTTTGGCTATCTTGCGCTCCTCAATGTCCTCCTCTTCGGGTTCAATCTCCTCCCCGCATTCCCGATGGATGGAGGGCGCGTCCTCCGTGCATGGCTCGCAAAACGGATGCCCCTTCATCAGGCGACCCGGATCGCCTCAGATATCGGACGCGGATTTGCCATCCTTTTTGGTATCGTCGGACTTCTCTCCTTTAATTTCCTCCTGATCATCATCGCCTTCTTCATCTATGTCGGTGCAGGCCAGGAGTCCTCGATGGTGACGACCAACTTCCTCCTCCAGGATGTGAGTGTCGGTGAGATCATGTCCACTGATCTCCGCGTTGTTGAACCAACGATGCCCCTGCATGAGGTGATCAGGCTGATGTACTCGACAAAACACCTCGGTTTTCCTGTTGTTGACAGGGGAGAGCTGATCGGGATCATCGCACTTGCAGACATTCACCGGACCGGGGAGATCGACCGTGAGGCGATGCAGGTCCGCGACGTCATGAGCCGCCAGCCGGTTACGACGCTTCCGCCGACGGCATCCGTCACCGAGGCGCTGAAGATTATGGCGATGCAGAATATCGGCCGGATCCCTGTCGTCGAGGACGGCCAGCTGATAGGTATCGTCACCCGGACCGATATCCTGACTGTGCTTGAATTAAAAGAGATGAATTAGAGGTGGAGGGTCTGCAGAGTACCGGTCTCGCCGGTCCTGTACCCTCCCATCCCGGAGAGGATCGATCTGAAGGCGTCGGATCCGATGGTTTCTATGAGCGCAGAGATCCGGGGGTCCAGAAGATCCTCGGTCATGATCGCCAGCTCATACCGTTCGGTGCCTATCGGAACAAAGGAGAGGCCTGCTGTCTCTGCTGCAGATGCGACACAGAGCCCGGTATCTGCCTCCCCGCTCTTCACAGCGAGGGCGACAGCGAGGTGTGTCGTCATCTCACGGTCGTATCCCGTGATTGATCCGGGATCGATTCCTCTCTCCTTCAGAAGGTGATCAAGGAGCATCCTGGTTCCGGATCCCTTCTGCCGGTTGACGAACGAGGAGGTGGTGATATCCTCAAACGAGAGGCCATCCCGCGATGCGATCCCCTGCTCCCGCTCGGCGACACAGATGAGTGTCACCTCCTCACCAGGGAGATACCGCTCCAGGTACCGGAGGTTGTAGGTTCCATCTGGTGCAAGAAGATGCATGGGTGCCGCATGGCAATGCCGCCGCTTCAATGCCAGCACCCCGCCCATGCTTCCGACATGTGCCGAGTGGAGAGGGAGCGGTGCAAGGAGATCAGCCATCCGGTCAAGGGCGGGATCATGGCTTCCTGCAAAAATGAGGCCGGATCGGATCGCCTCTTCAGGGACAGAGAGCGCTATATCAACCTCCTGGCCCGTCTCTGCCCCTTCGCTATCCCGGGGAATCCGTAGTACTCCGTTTGATCGGACAGCGCTCATCTGGACACCGGCACCCCGGGAGAGGGGTGTGGCGATCAACCTGCCGGCAACCTCGCCTGCCGTCATCAGGACAAACTCGTCTGTACCGATATCTGAAGCGAGTGTTCTGGTAAGTTCGGCTTGTATGGTCCCATAGTCCGGAGCACTGCCTCCTGCCATCCTGATGACGGGGGTGATGATCTCACGGATGATCGTCAGGGCGGAGAGTGGATAGCCGGGAAGACCGATGATCGGCGTTGCATTGACCCTTCCGATGATCACCGGTTTTCCGGGTTTGATCGCGACACCATGGATGAGGACCTCCCCAATCTCTTCGATGATCCGGGCGGTATAGTCCTTCGTCCCCTTTGACGATCCCGCGGATACTATCACAAGGTCACAATTCTCCGCGGCCTCGCTGATCGCAGACCTGATGGCATCCGGCTCATCTGCCACCGGGGGATAGAGGACCGCGTCGATACCCAGGGACCTGAGGTGGGCTGCCGCCATCAGGCAGTTGCTCTCAACGACCTGGCCGGGTAGGGGGCGCTTTCCATGGGGGACAAGCTCGCTCCCGGTCGGGATCAGCCCTGCCCGGATGGTGGAGACGGCGAGGTCGGTGACCCCGTACGCGGCGAGTGCCCCGACATCATGATACAGGATCCGATGGCCCCGCGGGATGGCCATCTCAGATTCGGCGATATCTTCTCCGACCGGCCGGACATGCTGCCAGGGGGCGGCCGGCCTTCGGATGGCATACTTCCCTTCCAGCTCTTCGACATCCTCGATCATGATCACCGCGTCAGATCCCGGAGGGAGGACATTTCCTGTATTGACCCGGACGGCATTGTCAGGGACAACCGGCTTTTTATCTGTTGCTCCCGTCGTATCCTGTGATCGGACCGCAATCCCGTCCATTGCCGAGAGGTGGGCCTCCGGCACCGAATAGTATGCAAAGACCGGTTCTGCCGTAACCTTCCCGACACTCTCAAGGAGCGGGATCCTGGTGATCCGCTTCTGTGGAGGGCATCGGGTCATGATGGTCTCTACCGCCTCTTCGAGGGAGACGAGGGAGAGGTACCTGTTCACCACAGGATCACCTCCACAGCTGCCCCCTGCTCATATCCCTCTGAGGAAGCCGGCACAATCACATACCCGTCACTCTGGACAAGGGTATGGAGCAGCCCGGACTTTGAGAAGAGGGGGTGTGCCTCCCCGTCATACAACCGGACCCGGACATAATCCTCTCTCCCCCTCGCAGACGGAATGCCTGCCGTGAGGGTGGCAGGGATTGATCGTAGTGGCATCTGCCGGCCGCTCATCGCCGCAAGGAGGGGTGCGGCAACCGCAAGGAGGACGATGAATGCCGATGACGGATGCCCGGGGAGTCCGATGACGGGGCGGCCGGCGACATCGCCGATGATTGTTGGTTTTCCGGGTGAGATGGCGATTCCGTGAACGAGTACCTTTCCAAGCGCCGCAATCACTTGTGCTGATGCATCCCGCTCATCTTTTGAGCTCCCGCCGGAGATGAAGACGGCATCAGCACGTTGTACCGCCTCCTGAAGTGCGGATGTGAGGTCTGCAGGATTGTCCCTGATGATGCCGCATGAGACCGGGATACAGCCGCACTGCCTGATGAAGGTCTCGCAGACGATGCTGTTGACATCCCGCACCTGGCCAGGCAATGGATCTGCGGTCGGAGGAATAAGTTCGTCTCCTGTTGCAATGACCGCGATCCGCGGTACCTGCCTGACCGGGAGGGAGAGGATACCTGCGGCGGCAAGGACACCGGCATCCTGGGGGAGAATCCTTCTTCCGGCCTGAAGGATCACCTCGCCCCTGGTAAAGTCCTCGTCAGGTGCGACGATATTCTCACCTGAGGCCGCTGGTCTGTTCACCAGAACCTGATCTCCCATCTCCTCGGTGTATTCTATCATGACGACGGCATCGGCGCCCTTTGGCACCATTCCGCCCGTCGGGACATATCTGCATGAACCAGGCCCGATCTCCCCCGGATCTGATGATCCCATCTCGACCCTCCCGGTGCTGAGGAGCATTGAGGGGAGTGCCTCACCTGCTCCGGCGGTGTCTGAAGCGGTGACGGCATATCCATCGACGATTGACCGGGCAAAACCCGGCATATCATCTGGTGCGGTGATATCCGAACCGAGAATGCGAAACGGGGCCTCTTCCAGTCCAACCATCTCGACACCGGGATCCGGTGCGATGGCAAGGAGCGACGTGATCGCCTCTGCAACCGGAATGACCCGGAGAAACCTGCTCATTTGAAGCAACCCAGCTGGCAACCACGAATTTTGATCCCGTTTTTGTTGCAGTACCGGGAGATATCGAACTTCTCTATGCCGTACTTCTCGGAGATGGCAAATGCCATCTCACACTGGATCTCTTTCTCGATTCCTTCGGCTTTGAATGCCTCTGCTACTGCATCTGCTGACATACAAGTATCGTTGTGTTCCTATGATATAGCATTTACAGATCGGACAGGAAGAGCAGGACTCATTACCGTGCAGAGCGTACGTTTCCCGGTATGGTTACAGCGCTTCTTTACTCACGGATCGATCCGGCAGGTGTATTGATACATGCTGCAATTCATGATCTCATCGATGAGGAGGGAGAGGCGGCATGGCCTCTCCTCTCCGATGGCATCATCATTCATGAGATTGAGGGGCGGCTCATCTACGAGCGCGGACTTGATCAGAAGGTGGATGCCGATCGGATCATCTTCCTCTCCCGCCATACCAGCACCCGCCCTGAGCCTGTCCTGACGGTTCATGTGACCGGGAACTTCGGTGAGGCTGCGTATGGGGGAGAACCCGACGAACTTGCCGCTGCTGATCCCGGGATGATGCAGGCTGTACTGAAGAACCTTCTCCAATTTGCACCTCCCGGCTACCGTGCCGGGTATGAGGTGACACACCATGGCCCGTCTGATCTGACAACCCCGTCCCTCTTCGTTGAGGTTGGTAGCACCGAGGTGGAGTGGCATGATACCAGGGCTGCACGGGCCGTCGCAAAGAGCGTCCTTTCTGCAGTACCCGGAGCCGATGCAATCCCGATGATCGGGTTTGGCGGGACGCATTATGCGGTGCGGCAGTCGACCATCGCCACGGAGACACGCGGGGCATTTGGCCATATCGCCCACTCCCGGGAGGCCGGAAGCCTCACCATTGATACTGTCCGTCGGATGGCGGAGAGGAGCGGGGCTGTCGCCGGATATATCGACAGGAAGTCGGTCTCCACATCTGATGCACATCATATCACTGCCCTCCTCAGGGAAGCAGATCTCCGCATCCTCTCAGAAGGTACGCTTCGGGCTATGGGTGATATTCCATGGAATATCTGGTGTAGCGCCTCAGATCTTGCAGAAAAGGCGGCCCCCGGCTCAAAGATGAGCAATCATGGGATCGATCAACATGAGGAACTCACCATCATCTCTCTTCCGGATACCCTCCTCAGCGAGGCGCTCAGGTATCACCCTGAAGAGTTCATATCCTCCCTTAATACCATCACTCCATGCATCAGGCTTGAGAAAGGGGGGGCTCCTGCCCTCCCTGACTTTATCGGGTATCGTGAGAGCGGATCACAATTAGCAAGTGATTTAATAACCCTGTGTGTACAACAGATTACGAAACATCATAATTCTGTCATGGAGGGTGATCGCCTTATCATCAGAAGAGATCGTTTCAACCCTGAGTACGCGCGTAAGCTCGGGGTACCACCTGGCCCGCTCTTCGGCAGGCTTGCCAACGGGCAGACTGTCACTGTCGGAGATCGGGTCATCAGGCCGGCTATGGTCTGTTCCTGTGAGGTACAGGAGATACAAATCCCGGGATTGGAGAGTTATACATGAGATCAATCGTGGAAGAGGCATTATCACGGAAGAAGATTGAGGAGGCTGAAGAGGCAGCTTCCCACCCATCATCATATGAAGGCACCCCTGTAGTAGACGCTCCCGAGCGCTCAGAGCATGTCGGAGAGATGGATGATGACGACTTTGATGATATCCTTCAGAGTCTCCGTACCATCATCACCGTCGTCGGATGTGGCGGCGGCGGGTCAAATACCATCACCAGGATGTTTGAGGAGAATATCCATGGTGCACGGATGATCGCAGTCAACACCGATGCACAGCATCTTGCGATGACCCGTGCTGACAAGAGAATTCTGATCGGCAGGCAGACGACGAAGGGGCTTGGTGCAGGCGCTGTTCCCCGACGTGGTGAGGAGGCCGCCATCGAAAGTGAGGATGATATTCATAAGAACATCACCGGAAGCCACATGGTCTTCGTCACCGCCGGCCTTGGCGGGGGTACCGGCACCGGCTCTGCGCCGATCGTTGCAAAAGCAGCACGGGAAGAGGGTGCCCTGACGATCGCCGTCGTGACACTCCCGTTCACTGCAGAGGGTGCAAACCGTATGGATAATGCGGAGCTTGGTCTTGAACACCTGAGGGAGGTTGCAGATACCGTCATCGTTGTTCCAAACGACCGGCTCCTCGAGGTTGTTCCCCGCCTTCCACTCTCTACCGCCTTTAAGGTTGCAGATGAAGTCCTGATGAAGGCTGTGAAGGGGATCACCGAGCTGATCACCCTCCCCGGACTTGTCAATCTCGACTTTGCAGATGTCCGCTCGGTCATGGAGCAGGGTGGCATTGCGATGATCGGGATGGGCGAATCCGATTCTGAAGATAAGGCGATCGACTCGGTCAAGAAGGCCCTCCGCTCTCCCCTCCTCGATGTTGATATATCCGGAGCCACGGCCGCACTCGTCAATGTCGTGGGTGGACCGGATATGACGATGTCCGAGGCAGAAGGTGTGGTTCAGGAGATTTACGAGAGGATTGATCCAAATGCCAGGATCATCTGGGGTGCCCAGATAGACCCGGCGATGCAGAACCGGATGAGGACGATGCTCATCGTCACCGGTGTCCAGTCCCCGCAGATATATGGAAAGGCCGATTATGCCGCAGGCTCATCGCGCCTCCACAAACAGTATGATATCGATTTTCTCAAGTGATGTACCATGGATATGCCTGAATTCAAGAAACCGAGCCTCAAAGGTCTTAACCTGAATGAGGAGTTATTTCGTAAGTATATCCGTGTCCTGAAACTGGCACGGACCCCGACCAAGGAAGAGTTTTCAAAGATCGCCCTCGTTGCAGGAATTGGTATTCTGATCATCGGGCTGATCGGATTTATCCTCTATGAATTCATGCTCATCCTCCCCTCCTGATCACCATGACCGAGGCAGATAATCATTACTACGCCATCAAGACGACCTCCAAACAGGAGCGTGCGGTTGCGGACTCGATATTTCGCACCATTGAGCGGAGGCTTCTTGATATCAAAGTCAGTGCGGTCATCGTCCCCGAAGAACTGAAAGGCTACGTCATCGTCGAGTCTCCCGAGAAGCATAGCAGGATACAGGAGCTGGTGGAGAGTATTCCAAGTGCCCGTTCTGTCGTTCCTGGCGAGACGAGCCTTGAAGAGGTTCAGCATTATCTCGTACCAAAACCGGTTGTATCAGGTATCGAAGAGGGTACTATCGTCGAACTCATCGCCGGACCGTTTAAGGGTGAAAAAGCGGTTGTCAAACGGATTGATATCGGCAAAGAGGAGATTACCGTCGAACTGTATGAGAGTATCGTTCCAATCCCGATCACCGTCCGCGGAGACCATGTCAGGGTCATCGAGCGGAAGGGTGAAGACTAATTCTCTGCGCCGGGGAGTTCCTCTTCTCCTCTCTCTTCTCATCTCAGCCGATGATATCCCATCATCTTTATCTTATCTGCCGTTGACATATACAGACCACAGCTGAGAGCCCTTGTATGGGCTGTCGGCATGGTGATACTATGGCAGAAACTGTCGAGGTACTGGTACCCGGCGGTAGAGCGACCGCAGGCCCGCCACTGGGCCCTGCGCTGGGTCCTCTCGGCATCAACGTGAAGGCCGTCGTCGACGAGATCAACTTGAAGACGAAGGAATTCAACGGAATGACTGTGCCTGTTACGGTGGAGGTCGACGATAAGAAGAACTTCACCATCTCGGTGGGTATCCCGCCGACGACAGCACTGATTCTGAAAGAAGTTGGTTCCGAGAAGGGGTCATCAAGCCCCAACACCCAGCCGGTTGGTAATCTGCCGCTCGAAGCGATCATCCGGATCGCTCGCATGAAACAGGAGTCGATGCTCTCCTACGACCTCAGAAATGCGGTCAAGGAAGTGATCGGTACCTGTCGCTCCGTTGGAGTGACGGTCGAAGGCATGAAGTCGAAAGACGCAATTGCCGCGATCGATGCGGGCCAATTCGATGATCAGCTGAACGCATAGACATAGAGACAACCATAGGAGATCGCATACGCGGTCGAAGACTATGGAGGCATCATCAAATGGTTGATAAAACCCAAATTCTCAAGGCCGTATCCGAGGCTATCGAACTGGCGCCAGAGCGGAAGTTCCGTGAGAGTGTCGACCTGACGGTCAACCTCAAGAACATCGACATGGCCCAGCCGAAAAACCGTATTGATGAGACGATTCTTCTGCCTGAGAGTGCAGGCACCAAAAAGATCGCGGTCTTGGGCAAGGGAGAAATAACTTCACAGGCGAAAGAAGCGGGTGTTGATATCATCATCGGCCCCGAGGAGATCGAACGCCTGGGAGGTGCTCCACGTGAAGCCAGACAGGTTGCATGTGAGTACAACTTCTTCCTTGCAGAGACTGCCGTTATGCCACTTGTTGGCCGATGGTTAGGTCCACGACTTGGTCCACGCGGCAAGATGCCGATGCCGATCCCACCGGGACAGGATATCAGACCCATTGTTGAGCGTCTGCGTGGTTCCATCAGGGTCCGGACAAAGGATAAGATGAGTTTCTCGGCCAAGGTCGGGACGACTGAGATGTCGCCTGAACAGATAACCGAAAATATCAACACTATCCTGAAGAGAGTTGAGTCAAGCCTTGATCAGGGGCCACAGAATATCCGCTCGGTCTTCGTCAAGACGACGATGGGCCCTGCAGTGAGGGTGATCTAGATGGCAGTGTACACACGCCACCTTCCTCAGTGGAAGCGGGACGAGATTGAAGAAGTGAAGAAGAACGTAGGGGAGTATGGCCTTGTGGGTCTCATTGACACATACGGCATTCCCGCTACACAGTTCCAGCAGATTCGTCGGAATCTTCGGGCTACCACAGAGATCAAAGTGATGCGAAACACGCTCATTGAGCATGCGTTCACAGAACTTGGTGGCAGCTTTGAGGATCTGAAAGAACATATCACCGGCCACTCTGCACTGATCTTCACAAATGATAATCCTTTCAAGCTCTTCAAAGCCCTTGAGCAGACGAAGACGAAGCGTACCGCCAAAGCCGGCGAGATCGCTCCTGAGGATATCGTTGTTGCAAAAGGACCAACCAGCTTTAAGCCAGGTCCGATTGTCAGTGAGCTCCAGCAGGCAGGCATCCCTGCGACCATCGAAGGCGGAAAGGTCAAGATTCGAGAGACAAAGACGATTGTAAAGGCTGGAGAGCCTGTCGACCGTAAACAGGTCGGAATTCTTGCAAAACTCGGTGTTGCACCGATGGATGTTGGTCTCTCCCTTCACGTCGCTCTGTATCAGGATCAGCTGTACTTCCCCGACGTACTTGGCATCGACGAGACTGAATATTATAACAAGCTCGTTCTTGCTGTCCAGCAGGCATTCAATCTCTCGGTTAATGCAGCCTATCCGACTGCGTTTACCATCGAGGCGATCATTGGAA
Source organism: Methanocalculus alkaliphilus (assembly GCF_024170505.1). Classification (NCBI taxonomy): domain Archaea; kingdom Methanobacteriati; phylum Methanobacteriota; class Methanomicrobia; order Methanomicrobiales; family Methanocalculaceae; genus Methanocalculus; species Methanocalculus alkaliphilus. The sequence continues at coordinate 148,982 of NZ_JALJYG010000003.1, read as the reverse complement.
AGGCTGTCCGTGATGCACGCGGTCTCGGTATAGAGGCTGCTATCTATGAGAAGGCCGTCATTGACGAGATCATCTCAAAGGCATACAGACAGATGAACACAATCAAAGCATTAGTAGAATAGGTGACGAATTATGGAGTATATCTACGCTGCTCTCTTATTGCACTCTGCAGAAAAATCAATCGATGAAGAATCCGTCCAGGCAGTTCTCTCTGCCGCAGGTATCGCTGTTAACGAATCCCGTGTGAAGGCACTCGTCGCCGCCCTTGATGGCGTTGATGTTGAGGAAGCCATCAGCAAGGCAGCTGCTGCACCAGTAGCCGCTGCCGCCGCTGCACCTGCAGCTGCAGCCGCCGCTGCACCTGCTGAAGAGGAAGAAGAAGAAGAGAAGAAGGAAGAGGAAGAAGAGTCCGGAATGGCCGGCCTTGGTGCCCTCTTCGGCTAAATTTTTTTTGATTTTCTATCCACAGACGATATCGTCTCGTTCTTGTATCTGTATTACAGGAGATCAGATACCTGCCTTCTGGGATGTGACAATCAGTTCCGTCTCGGCAATCTTCCTGCAGAGTTTTCTTCGCTTTCTAACCGGCCACCAGTCGTACAGGAAGAACTGAACCGGTCTCCAGAGTGCGACCCACCCGATGATGATCAGCGACTCGGCGATCAGCTCGGCAAGTGATCCCTGCTCGAAGATCTCATTGGCATGCTGGCTGATCGTCAGGCAGAGGAAGAGGAAGAGGATACCGATCACCATATTCTTCCGTTCCCGCTTCATCTGGACCGAGAGGGAGTGTTCAGCAAGCCCTCTGAGATAGAGGAAATGGTTCTTCACCGCCTTCCTCATATTCTCCGTCACCTCATGGGAGATGAGTTCGACAGGAAGATAGATGATGATCCGGACTTTCTGGTCGAAGGGGATCTCCTCAAACCATGAGTAGATGTACTCTTCTGCATCCGGGTCGAGTTCTTTTTCATAAAATGGAGCCGGATCAAGGGTATTGTAGAGCTGCATCACTTTGGTGAGCTTCAGCTCGACGAGTACTACCTCATCGGGATTATCCGGAGGATCTCCAAACTCTCTGATCTCCGGCTCATACTCGCGTGGGTCCATACATCTCAACGTCTCCCGGCCATTATTGTCTGGCCATACGAGATACAACCATCCCCAAGAGGATAGTCGCTATTGATGATTGGTCGGACGCCATGGTCGCTCAGTTCAGAGCAGATGGTACTCCGTATCATCCCGTTATAGCAGACGCCTCCGGAGAGGGCAGCCGTCATGATCCCGGTCTCTTCTGCTGCCAGAATGGCGAGACGGGCGATCCCGCGTGCCAGGTTATACTGAAACGACGCTGCGATATCTGCAACAGCACGTCTGCGTACCATTGGCGGCTCACTGGTATATGGCAGATATTCTGCTAATGCCCTCTCCATGAGATGGGTTGTCAGGAGTGTTGCTGTACCTCCGGAATCATGGATGGTGATCTCCCAGTCTGTTGGGGATCCATGGGCGGCTGCCGCCTCGAGCCGCATCGCAGGTTCGCCATCATAGGTTCGTTCACGGCAGAGGCCGAGAAGGGCAGAGGCGGCATCGAGAACCCTTCCGGTGCTTGTTGTCGTGGTGGTGTTAAACCGCCTGCTGACCTGGTGGGCGAGGGCTGAGAGGGCAACATCATTCCAGCCACGGTCGCTGAGGAGATCAAGGATCTCATCCCTCTGGATGATGCCATAGAGCATCCGTTCCGGATGGCGTGTCGCTGCATCGCCTCCGGGCATCAGGACCTCCTCAAGATGTCCGACCCGTGCATACTCCGGGGCCTTCCCTGCAAAGATCTCTCCGCCCCAGACCGTCCCGTCATCCCCGTATCCGACCCCGTCGATGGCGATACCTATGCACTCCTCCGACGTCGCTGCCGCGATATGTGCCCGGTGGTGCTGGACGGGGATGAGATCTGCTCCAAGCTCTTCTGCAAGGTTCTTTGCATACCGTGTTGAGAGGAACTGGGGATGGGCATCACAGGCGATGATCTCAGGGGTGATCCCGGTGAGAGTACGGAGTCGGTCGACGGTCTCCTCAAGGTATCGGAGAGTTGGTGGATTTCTGATATTCCCGATATGCGGCGAGGTGATACAGATACCGTCTTTGTAGATTGTCGCATTGGCATTCAGTTCAGGGCCGACAGCAAGGATCGCCTTCTCTCCAAGATCAATTCTGCTCCTCTTCGGGGCCATGCCGCGTGAGAGGCGGATGATGAGTCCGTCACGAACGACCGAATCGTCACACCGGTTCATAATCTCCCGGTTATGCGTGAGGAAATAATCAACTGTGCCGCGAAGACGGGACATCGCCTGATCTATCTCGGTGATCATCGGGTCGCCTGGCGTATTGGCGCTCGTCATCACGAGGAGAGGGGATCTGAGGTGGGAGAAGAGGAGATGGTGCAGGCCGGTGTAGGGGAGCATCACCCCGATGGTATGGAGGTTTGAGATCGTCTCATGGGCTGAGTGATCCCTCTTTTCGAGGACGACGATCGGCCGGGCAGGGCTCCTGAGGCTCTCTGCATCTTCGGGATGGATGATGGTCATCTCATCGGCGACATCATACTCAGCCATGATGGCAAGCGGCTGCTCTGTTCTGCCAAGGAGTGATTTGAGCCGTTCCGCAGCAGACTCGATACATGCGATATGAAAACCGCCAATACCCCGGATCGCAAGGATCTTCCCGGCATCAAGGAGCTCTGCCGCTCGCTGTATGGTATCGGTATCAGGGGGGGTGTTCCCATCCCGATCCATGAGCGCAAGCGTCGGCCCACATTCTGCACAGGCGATTGTCTGGGCATGGTGGCGCCTTGAGAGTGGATTCGTGTAATCGCCTTCGCAGATTGTGCAGGGGGGAAAATGGTCCATTGTCGTCCGTATTCGATCATACGGGAGCGCGCGGATGATGCTGTACCGGGGGCCGCAATCGACGCAGGATGTCGCCCAGTACCCAAAATAGTGCCCCCCTCTCTCGTATATATCTTCGATACAATGGTCGCATATGGCAACATCAGGGGGGATGAGGCCTGTCAGGTTGCCAGGTCCGCTCTCAAGAATATGAAAACCATCAGGTATCACCCCTTCGAGTGGATACACAAGAAAATCGTCGATAACCGAGAGCCTCGGTCCGATCTGAATCTTCTGGAGAAACTCATCGAACCTCTCTCCCCCGGCATGAATGATGACTTCGCTGCCGAGGTTCGTCACTGTTCCATGTATGCCAAGCGATTGTGCAGCAGCATACACGAAAGGGCGGAATCCGACTCCCTGAACGATCCCGCGGATAATTATGGTGCCCGATCTCCGCATGGATTATCAATAAGGTTATAGAATTACAGGGCAATATAGTACACAGGGTTTTTGCAGTGACTGATCATCCGAAGACAAAAATTGTGAGTGACCCGGTAGAGCTCGTACCTCTCCTTGTTACTTTTAACAACTCTGGATATAAAGTTGTGTATGAAATGCTCTCAAAGTCATGGGTGACAGAAGCGGAGCTATGTGAACATCATGATAAGGCATGTATCAACAGCTGCCTCCGCATGCTGAAGAAAGGAAATCTCATCGAGGAACAATGGCGGACTGTTCCCGGAAAAAAGCCCGAGAAGGAGTACAGGGTAAACTATCTCAAATTCAGGGCGAACTTCCAGTGTTCAATGGAAGATCTCGTCTCAATGCTCTATATATCAACATCAAACGACGAATCACTCAGGGATCTATCGGATAAAATAATGGGTGAGGTGACATCCGGAAACACCTCGATTGGAGAGATTGCGCGCAAGGTGGGGGTCAAACCCATCTATGTCAAGGGAATTGCAAAGCGCCTCCCTGTATTTGATGTGCGGGGGCAGGGGTTGATTCTTCTTGAAGGGGACCGATAACGATCCTCTCAGTACCCTGCTTCGGAGCAAGCGGGAGACGACCCGGTTCCAGGTGCTGGTCGAGGTGGCCGAGCATCAGCCATCAGTCCGCCAGCAGGAGATTGCTGAAAAGCTCGGGGTAACCCCGCAGGCAATCTCTGAGTATATCCGTGATCTCTCCGATGATGGTCTCATCAGTGCTGAAGGCCGGGGGCGGTATGCTGTTACCCGGAAGGGTATCGAGTGGGTTTTACAGAGTGCGGAACAGCTCGAGAGCTACGCCCGGCATATACGGCGTGATATCATTCAGCAGGTCGCTGTCTGGGCGGCACTTGCAGCAGAAGACCTCAGGAAAGGGGATGAGGTCGGCGTCTTCATGAAAAAGGGACTATTGTACGCCGGTAAGGAGCCACAGGCTGCGATGGGTGTTGTCATCTCGGATGCCCGGAAAGGGAGCGATGTCGGTGTCGCCCGGTTAAATGGGATCATCGATCATACCGAGGGATCGATCTGTGTCTGTAAAGTCCCCCGTATCGAGCGTGGGGGCTCTTCTGTGATCGAGCAGGAGAAGCTCTTCCGGATAGTCCAGAAAGCAGAGATCGTCGGTGCTGTCGGACTTGAGGCATACATGACGCTGAAGAAGGCCGGTATCAGATCCGATATGTTCTATGGAGCCCGGGAAGGGGTGATCGAGGCGGCATTCCACGGGCTGACCTGTGCTATTCTCATCGTCGATTCAGAATTTACCGATTTCATCAAACGGCTGGAGACTGCCGGCCTTTCGTATGCGATCCATGATCTGGCGGCTCCATAGTCTATCATGAGCGCCATAATCCTCCCGTGGAAGAAGGCATACCGGATCATCTTTTATGATGATAGGAGAATCCGGCATATCGGAACCGTCTCCCTTGCCAGGACGACGAAGGGGATTCGCCCGGATGAGTTTATGATCCGGCGTCCGGGGGCATCCCATCTTCAGAAGACACCAACAAAAGATCTTCTCATTGCTCTGCGTCAGGGGAGTGTCCATCTGACCATGCGAGATCCCCAGATGGAGGAGTTCCTCGCAAGTCTTCAGATATCATTTGAGTTTACCAGTCTCTGCCGGATCTGCATGCTTGAGGACCGTGTCACCCCGCTTGACAGGGAGACCTCCATCCGGTGTGGCCGCGAGCAGATCTGTCCTGAGTGTGCCCGGAAAGAGCTCTCCCGGGAACTTTCCCATCTCCGGAAACTCGGGAAGAAGACACGGAACTACATTGAGGATCTCCTGATGGAGCATCGTGATCTCGAGGCGGTGCTTGCGATCATCCAGCCGGAGAGCCCCGATATGAAGAAGAGCCTCTATGACAGGGTCGAGGCACATCCGGTCGGGAAGACAGATCGCCTCGACGAACTCCCTGTACCACGGTCCTTCCTTGATGTTGCCGGAGTGGAGACCCTGATGCCCGCCCAGCAGCTTGCCGTTGAAGGAGGTCTCCTCTTTGGAAAACACCAGCTTGTTGTTGCAGCGACTGCAAGTGGCAAGACCTTCATCGGTGAGATGGCGGGATTTAAGAATCTCCTTGAAGGGAGGGGGCGGGTTCTCTTCCTTGTTCCCCTTGTTGCGCTGGCGAACCAGAAGTACGAACGGTTTAATGATCGGTATAAGGATATCGCCAGTGTCTCCCTCTCGACGGGGGTATCCAGGCTCAACCTCCCTGAGACGCGATCGGTTGCCCGGAGGGACGCCGGCTCTGATATCATCGTCGGGACCTATGAGGGGGTGGATAATATCCTCAGGAGAGGCCGGCGGCTCCGGTCGATAGGAACCATCGTCATCGATGAGGTGCAGATGCTTGAAGATCCCGAGCGGGGCCATCGCCTTGACGGGATGATCGCCCGGCTGAAGCATGTCGCCCCCAAGGCACAGTTCATCTATCTCTCAGCGACGATCGGAGCCCCCCATCTCCTTGCAAAGAAGCTGAATGCACACCTTGTCACCTATGCTGAACGTCCTGTGCCACTCGACCGCCACCTTCTCTTCGTTGAACGGGACGCGAAGATACCAACGATCAAACGGCTCGTCTTTGAGGAGTTTGGGAAGAAGTCATCAAAAGGCTACAAAGGGCAGACGATCATCTTTACCAATGCACGTGCACGATGCCATCAGGTCGCCGAGGCGATAGGCCCCCGTGCCGCTCCCTACCATGCCGGCCTCACCGCACAGGAGCGGCGGGATATCGAGTCGAAGTTTGCAAAGGGGAAGATCGCAGCGGTCGTCACAACGGCTGCCCTCGCCGCCGGTGTCGACTTCCCTGCGTCCCAGGTGATCTTTGATGCCCTGGCGATGGGGATCGAATGGCTCACCGTCCAGGAGTTTCAGCAGATGATGGGCCGGGCCGGACGGCCGGACTTCCATGATGCCGGCAGGGTTGTCATCCTTGCTGAGCCGGGGGGATCATACTCCCGTGAATCGAAGGCGACGGAAGAGGAGATCGCACTCCGGCTCCTCAAAGGGATTATGGAGGAGGTCGCCCCCTTCTATGGGATGGAAGAGAGCAGCGAGGAATATGCCGCCAATGCCGTCGTCGCCCGTGGTATTGAGGGTGATCTCGAGTCGATGAACCAGAAGATGGTCGGTACCCTTGAGGATGCCCTTCCGGAGATGGAGAAACATGGCATCGTCCATCGCCGTGGCGGGGTGATCGAGCTGTCGCCGTTTGGACGGGTGATGGCTGAGCATTTCATCGGCATCGAGCGGCTGATGCGGATTAGAAAGCTCGTCCGGAAGGTTGAGGATCCCCTGTTGATCCTTGCGGATCTCGAATGTAAGACCGATGATGAGGAGAAGAAGAGGCGTTAAGGCAAATCCTCTTTCATTTTTTCCCGATCTCTTCTATCTGCCGCCTGCACTCCTCCCGAAGTGACGGATATCTCTTCCCGACCCCGATGAGCGTCTTCTTCTTCAGCAGGCGGTATGCCTCCGCTTTTCCAACCTTCCGGTACAGCTCATCGATATGGTCATCGTACCTGGTGAGATTGTGGCGGGCATAATTTACCATGATCCTCTGAAGAAAACGGGGATCTGAGAAGGTTGAGGCCGGCTCATAATCTGCATGCCTACGCATGAAATGAAAGCCATTATAGGACTCTATGGCGTTGTCAAGGATATTCCTGTCATCATCGATCTGGATCTCGATCCTGCTGACGAGATCGAGGAGTGCTGATCGCTTTGTTGCAGCCGCCTTTGCAGCTCCGGCCTTCCGCCGTCGTGCCTTCTCAAAAGCCTCGATAAAGAGATCCGATCCCTCGATCTCATGAATCCGATCAGGGGCATAGAGTTTCATCGGGGCGGCCTTTGCAAAGAATGGGTTCTTCCTGATCGCATCCGGCTCAGGTGCGAAGAGCTGGATCAGTTTTGCTGTCCACCCCCGTTTCAGGAGCTCCGACTGTGCGTACATCCTCGTACTGCTCTTCCCGGCCTCCGGCTTGTCCGTCTTCATCCTTCGTATCCACACTGCCCTGATCGCGGGGAGTTGACCACCGGCAGGGACATCTCCTCCTCACATTCATCAACCCTCTTCAATGTCGCCCTCTTTCCGATGAGGCAGTGGCCGGGGTACGTACGCTGAACCATACAGATGATCCGCTATCATGGAAGATAAAGATCATTCTCTCTGGTTTCTGGAGCAGTCAGGATAAGGACTGTATAGAAAAGGGATGAGCCGGCAGAGGGGAGATCCCCCCCCTTCGGTGAAGGTTTGAGGTTACTGCTTCTCTTCGATCCGCCCGAGTATCGCACGGATCTGCCGGAGCTCATCGACCACAGGATCCGATGACACTCCTGCCGTTCCATCTCCGCCCGACTCGGTTGCAATTCCCGGCCCTGACCGGACAAAGCCCATAATCAGCTCCCGAAGCTCCTCCGGCTCAGCAATCCCGGTGAGCTGGAGTTCGGCATGTGGCTGTGCCGAATACCCGGCAGTCTGGATCTTCAGCGACGAGATCCCAAAGATCCGCATCACCGGCCCCTGGATGATATCGATATTCGTTATCCGTGAATAGGGGACGATCCCGGTCTGGCGGAACCATACCCCCCGCCTCCAGGTCATCTCCGTCCGGGTCAGCTCGTACCTGATGGTCTCATAAAAGAGCGGTATCCAGTAAAGGACGAATATGAGAGTACCGATGATCGGGATTGATATGACGATCCCACCCACTCCTTCAAAGAGGGCTATTGCTCCGATACAGAAGAAGATGATCGGGATGGCGACTATTGTGTAAATGAGATAGTAATACTTTTTAAGATTATCAATTGGAGAGAATACCTCTCCGATACGATACGATGATTGCTGTGGCATACAATCAGATGGTTGTCTGCGCTATTAAGTAATTCTGAAAGAAAAAAAGGGATTACCGATCTGCCCAGAGGAGATGGATATTGCAGTATTCCCGTGCCTTGACCGGCTCTTCATCCGTCTCGAAGTAGGCGGCCGGGGCCATGCCCGGGGTCAGATATGCCCTGTGGATACCCTCTTTTGTCTGGAGCTCGATCCACTCGACATAGTGATTCTCCTCCATCGGATGCGGTGTCGATCCGACGGTCACCAGGTATCCTTTTCCGGATCGCTCGATGATCGGCACATGCTTCTCATTCGTTTTGTCTGCGGTCTGCTCGGAGAGGAGTTCCATCTCTTTGCCGCAGCAGACGAGCTTTCCGTTACCACTGTGCATCACGCCGGTGATGTTTCCACAGACGCCGCATTTGTATATTTCATGGATATTTGTCATGGTATCATCATTCTATCAGAGAGCCCTTCTATGAGGACTCTGCATGCTTCTCCCTGATCGTCCGTGCGAGCTGTTTCAGGGCGGTGATATCCTTCTCGACGGCCTGCCCCTTCACATAGACCGGGTCGAGGATCTCGCATTTGAGTGGGGCGATCATATCGCTGATCTGCTTCACCGTCTTTCCTCCCCAGCCAAACGAGCCGATGACGGTTGCATACTTCGCCTTCGGCTTGATGGCGGCTGTAAGGTATGCCGCATGTACTGCCAGCGGATGGGCACCGAAGAGGACGGTTGGTGTTGCAATGATGATCGTCTGGGCTTCAACAAGAGCCATTGCGAGAAGACCGGTATCGCTCTGGGTGAGATCGAACCGCTCAACATGGACTTCTTCTGCAACAAGGGCGTTTGAGAGGATATCAACCATCTTTTTGGTGCTGCCATGCATCGTGACATAGGCGATGACAGCGGTATTCTTCGGTGCACCTGTCGCCCACTCCCGGTAATACCCGAGGATCAGTGACGGGTCATCATAGAGGGGGCCATGGCTTGGTGCGATGATCGAGATGCCAAGTCCTTCGATGAGATCAAGGTACCCGCCGATACTCCCGGCAAAGGGCATCATAATCTCGGCATAATACCTCTTTGCCGATTCATAAAGCCGTTCGGGATCATGGATGAAGAGATCTGAGGTAGCCAGGTGTGATCCAAGGAAGTCCCCGGTGAAGAGGACCTTATCCTCAATGACCTGCGTCAACATCGTATCCGGCCAGTGAACCCAGGGGGTGAGGTGGAAGCGAAGTGTCTTCCCGCCGAGATCGAGAGTCTGCTGATCCTCAATAACCATGATTCTGCAGTCTTCGATCCCGAAGAACTCGATGAGAAGCTCTCTGCACTTTGCATTCGTCACCACCATCGAACCCGGATAGAGATCAAGGATGAGCGGGAGGCAGCCGGAGTGATCCTGTTCGGCATGGTTGATGATGACGTAGTCGAGAGTATTGACCTTTTCAGTCATCAGGTTGGTGACCATCTCCATCTCCATCTCTTCATCAACGGTATCGATGAGAGCGGTCTTTTCAGCCCCACGTACCAGATAGGCGTTGTAGCTGGTGCCCTTTGGTGTCGGAACAAGGGCATCAAAAAGACGGCGATCCCAGTCGATTGCTCCAATCCAGGAGATTCCATCTGTTACCTTTCGGACGACCAATGCGGGTCACTCCTTCTTGACAAAGAGGGCTTTGCGTGCTGCACAGACCGGACAGACCCATGTCTCGGGGAGCTCTTCAAATGGCGTTCCTTCCTTCTCTGCGTCATATACATGTCCACAGATTGTACATTTCCATGAATCCATCATCATTCTCCTTTGGTATCACCTTATGCAGAAAAAAAGGATAATGGTTGTGATCGTACATCTCCTATTCAAGAAAATGCGTATGAAAGAACCTAAACGAACGATTCTTCCGGACGGCAACTGCTATCGTATAGAGCCTGATGATCTCGATCATCAGATCGATCCGGGAATGATACTTCTCCGGGATCATCTGGTTAAACCGCTCTTTGGTGATCCGATCTGTTGACGGGCTGTACCTGATCCCAAGGAGTGATGAGGCTTTTTTATCAAGCCCGGCAAGATACCATCCCTCGATCTCCTTAATGACGATGATGATCTTCTGCTCATCAAGTTCGCGATACCAGTCCATCAGCATCCTCTTCTTCGCCTTGACCGACCGCTTCTGATCGATATCGGCGACCATGAGGTAGTCATCCCCCATCGCCCCGATTCCCCGTATAAATCCGTCCACCCGGATATGCTTCATACCGGCATAGCCGATCATCCTGATGTCATCATATCCTTCCTGGAGATGCTCCCTGAGAACACCTTCAAAGAACCTGATGTCATCGGGCCCCTCACAGAAGACATACAGGCGGTTCATAGCCCAAGGAGGTTCTGGATGTAGAGCTCTTCGATGCCAACCTCATTTTTGAGGAAGGTCCTCACCTCTTCGCGGAGGGCAGGCCGCACAATCTGAGAGAACCCATCCTTGTCCCTGGATATAAGGAGGATATCCTCGACATCCGCATACCGGACGATCCCCGGGTTATGGGTGGTGATGAGGATCTGCTTGCCTGCGGCGGCATCTGCCACCATCGAGACGACCCTGGCGATGAGGTAAGGATGGATATTCTTCTCAGGTTCTTCGATGACGATGAAGGGCTTCTCCTCAAAGTAGAGGGCTGCGATGAGGTTGATGACATTGATCGTCCCATCCGATATCACCGAGGAGGGGAGGGTCAGATCATTTCCATATCTCTCGGTGATGGTGAAGTATACCGAGCTGTCCATGAACCTCCTGACATCGATATCATGGATGAAGGGGAGGAGATCATGCATCAGGTTGGCAAGCCTCCTCTTTTTAGTGGGATCAGCAAGGATCGTCCGGAGGACCAGTGCGAGGTTCGATCCATCCTCCTCGAGATCGCTCCTGCCGGTGAGTGGTATCGCCTTTCTCGGCGACCGGGGATCAAAGTCATAGATGGCAATATCAGAGAAGAATCGCTGAAAACCGGGCATCGGAACAAGGAGAGGGTTTTCGATGAGGAGCGTTCCGGGCCGTGGTGTGTTGTTCTGAAGGTATGGAGGGATAATATCAGAGATATCGATGGTAATCCCTTCCGGTGTCCTGAGATCGTAGGCGACACCGTCATCCCTCCGGGTTATCAGGAGTTCCCCTTCTCCCCGGGTGTCTGCATCTGCCTCAGAGGTGCAGGAACATCCGAGCCGGAGCGTATCAGAGACGATCTCATACGAACCATCCCTGATGAGCAGGCCAAAACGGTATTCTATCTGATGAAAGGTGAGGGTATGCATCCCTCCCTCTGTATCACGGACCCCGGATAGGACCCCGAGATTATTTTCAAAAATAACCCCAAGCTCGGTCGGGGTATCCTCCGGGAAGCTGGCATTTCTGATGAACTCAGCTCCCCCCTGGAGTGATATTGCGTTTCCAATGCCATGTCGTGCAATATCGCGGAAGAAACGGAGTATCCTGATGAAATTCGTCTTTCCCGCGGCATTTGTTCCGATCAGGATATTATAATTATCAAGATCAACGACAAGCTCAGAGAAGCTCTTGAAGTTTCGGCATGCAACCCGTTGTATCCTCATCATCGGCTCCTTTCCATTCAGCCCGGATATACCTTTCTCTCAAAAAAAGTGAAGATCAGAGGTTGAGAACATAGATTGATGCATTTAATATCGTTGCAAAGGTGACCCATCCAAGATACGGGATGTTGAGGAGGGCCGCCGTCCGCGATATTCTGTTGAAAGCGATGATCATCCAGAGGATCATGGCCCAGAGAGGGATGATACCGATCAGTCCAAGGAGCGGGGACGGAACCCCGAAGAAGAGGAAGGACCAGAGTCCGTTTAAAAAGATCTGGGCCGCAAATATACCCGTAGCAACCCTGACATCACGCCTCTCCCACCCGAATCTGAGAATGAGAAAGAGCGATATCCCCATCAGGATATAGAGTGTTGTCCATGCCGGGCCAAAGAGCCAGTCGGGTGGGGTGAACCATGGTTTGTTGATGGTCTGATACCAGCCACTGACATTGGCTGCTGTTGCGATACTGCCGATGAACCCCGCCGAGAGGGGAATGAGGATACATCCGATGAGGAGCGCCGCATCGCGTGCAGACTGCTTATTAAACGCCATACTGATATCTCCTCTCCATTCAAGGAAAAAGGTTTCCCTTGTATTGGTATCTGAATCATTCGGATGTGCCGTAATCAGAGGAATCAGAAGAAGATCCCTTCGATGAGAATTCTCGCACCGATACCAATGAGGATGATACCGCCGAGGAGCTCAACACGTCTGCCAAGGAACCTCCCGACATGCCTGCCGGCCATGATACCGGCGATGCAGGCCCCGAAGGTGACGATACCGATGACGAGGGCGGCAACGAGGATGGGGATCTCAAGCAGAGAGAAGGTGACACCGACAGCAAGGGCATCTATGCTCGTTGCAACGGCAAGGACGAGGAGCATGGAGAGGGAGGCTACCCCCTTCTTCTCCTCTTCATTTCCATATACCCCCTCATAGATCATCTTCCCCCCGATACCACCCAGAAGAAGAGCTGCAACCCAGTGATCAAAGGGGGCGATGATCTCAGATCCCGCCTCTCCGATAAGGTACCCGATAATCGGCATCCCTCCCTGGAACAGTCCAAAGAAGAAGGCCGCCCTGATCCCATAATACCAGAAATGCTCTTTCAGTGTGGAACCGGCTGCTATCGAGACGGCACAGGAGTCCATCGCAAGGGCGATGGCGATGAGGAAGAGGGTGATTCCGTTCACAGATGGTTTCCTTTGCGCAGGATCCGATCGCAGACCCCCTGGATCATCTTCCTGCTCATCGGATCTGCTGCTGCGGCCTCATCCTTCAGGGGGGGAAGCGCCTCCTCCCCCATCTCAAAGAGTGCATCTGCACAGACCTTTCTGATCAGGGTATATTCATCGGAAAGGCCCCTGATGAGCGGGGTGATCGCAGCGGGATCTCCGGTTCTGCCGAGTGCCCGGGCCGCACCCATTCTGATATCCTCATCCGGATCAGCAAGTGCGTTGATGAGAACCGGCACCGCAACCGATCCCTCTGCCGCCAGCTCGTTCCATCGCCCCTGGGCAAAGAGGAATCGTGCCCGCACCTCTCCATCCCCCGGATTCCACCCGATCTCCTTCAATGCATCGGCAGCCCCTGACCGGAGATCCTTCACGGGATTTGAGAGTGCGGAGACGAGCGGTCCGATTGCTGCATCCTCCATTCCTGCGAGAGCCTCTGCTGATGCGGAACGGACACTGAAATCTTCATCACCGAGTTTCTGAATGAGTGGCTCCACCGCATCCGGATCGCCGATATACCCTATCGCCCGGATAGCCGCAACCACGACATCGGGATCATCATCTGTGAGAAGCCCGGCAAGTGCCGGGACTGCCTTTGGATCCATTGAGATCCCAAGCGACTCAGCCGCGGCCTTCCGGATACGGTAGTCCTGATCGGTGAGCATCCGGATGAGGGGATCTATTGTCTGGGGATCTCCGATCTTTCCAAGAAGGAGTGCGACGGTGATTCTGGTATCCCTGGTGCCATTTTGTAATAAAGAAAGCAGTTCCTCGACTGCCGGGCCTCTGATCTCTGCGAGGATCTCGGCGGCTGTTGCACGCTGCTCACGGTTTCCTTTCAGGAGGATCTCGATCAGCGGTGGGACGGCGGCTGATCCCTTCAGGACGAGCTCCTGTGCGGATCGGATCTGTGCCTCCTTATTCCCACTGAGGAGATCCCGTATAAGAGGTGTGATATCCTCTGATATCCTGGTATCCGGCTGTGTGGGTGTCTGGGTTTGGGATAACTCATCAGCAGTATCACTCTCTTCTCCTCCAAGCAGTATCCCGGCCTTTTCAGCGATGACGTGATCCGGGTCCTGAGCGGCCCGCTCGATGAGATATCTCGCATTCTCCCCGAGGTCCGCAAGGATGGCAAGAGCCGCGAGCTTCTCTTCACGGCTGCCGGTGGCAAGGATCTCCTCAAGAGGGCGGATGGCGGCGACATCGAACCGCCTGAGTGCATCGATTGCTGCGGCTCTGATCCCTGCATTATCACTCCCAAGGAGCCGGACCAGATGTGGAACCGCCCTTGGATCCCGTATCTCTCCGAGTGCTTCTGCCGCTCCCCGCCGGATCTCGTCTGAGGGTCCGGTGAGGGTGGCGATCAGATCATCAACTGCAGGGCTTCCTATCCGTCCAAGAGCGGTAACGGCCTCCCTCCTGACGTCGGCCTTCAGATCAAGGAGGCAGGTGATCAGGGAGGGTAGTGCATCGGTACTTCGTAGCTTTCCAAGTGACCGTGCCGCCATGGCACGCACTGTTCCGTCACCATCTGTAAGGAGAGGGAGCAGATACCCGGCGGCAGATGCTTCTCCAATCTCACCGATCATCTCTGCCGCTGCAGCACGGACAGGTGGGGAGCTGTCTCTGAGTGCCTCGATCAGAACCGGGAGGGCTTTTGGACCGATGGTGAGGAGGGCATCAAGGGCGATGAGACGGCTCTCCTCATCTCCATCGCTGAGTGCACGGAGCAGGGCAGTGATAAGCGGCTCTGCCTGCTCATCGATCTCTTTTGGGGTGGCTGACCGGATGCCCGCGAGCTTCTCATGGACTGCCGGATCGACCCTTTGGATCACTCTCTGAATTTTTTCAAACTTCTTCTCCGGGAAGAGTGCCGTCCTCCCCGCATCGTCATGATCGGCATTCTCATCAGGCTTCTTCTCTTCCTTCTCCTCGCTCGCTGCCTCGCCTCTCTCTCCCTTCTCGTCATTCAGCCTCTTCAGCTGAACCTTTTCATTATCTCTTCTCTTCTTTGAGAGATCGATTGACCCGGCTCCCTGGCTTTTTTCCTGTTTTGCATCCGCTCTTTCATCAGGGTTTCCGGGCCTGAGCGGACGGAAGACCCGGTCGCTCTTTCCAAGCGAGGTGAGGATATCTCCTGCACCATTTCGTATCCTGATATCCGGGTTGCCGAGTGCCTCCTCAAGGGGTCCGACTGAATACCTGGCGAGACTCCTGAGCGATTCTGAGATACCTTTTCTGACGCTGTAATAATCATCCCTGAGCGTATCGATTAACGGGGGGATTGCAGGTCTTCCGAGGGCAACGACCTTCTCCCACTGCTCGGTTGCGATAAAGTATCTCGCACGTTCGGTATCGTTGGCAGGATGCCATCCGAGCCGGTCGAGGCTTGATGCTGCCTCCATCCTGACGTTATAGTACTCATCCTCCAATGCGGTGAGGAGGTGTGGAGTTGCACGCACGTCCCCGATTGCACCGAGCGCCTCGGCAGCCGCTGTCCTGACATTGCCATCCTTATCCCGGAGTGTTTCAAGGAGCGGGGAGATAGCCTCGCTGTCACCAAGAGTACCCAGTGTCCGTGCGGCATTGACTCTTGATACATAGTATTCATCCTCAAGGAGCCTGATCAGGATTGGTACTGCTGACCGACGGAATCGCTGGAGATCCTTCCAGCGCCCAAGTGCGATAAGCCGTGCAGCCGCTTCCTGCTCATTCTCCGGAGGGGATCGTATCGCATCAAGTGCCTGTGCAGCACCCCGCCGGGATCGGCATGACGGGCTGAAGAGACCCTCCCTGAGGAATGGTACACCCTCTGATCCGATATGGGCGAGGGTCGCGATGATGAGATCGCTCTTCTCCTCCTCAATATGCCTGAGGCAGGTAATAAGAGGTGCAGCAGCAGGCGTCCCGATCGAGGCGAGTGCTGCGGCGGCATATTCTCTCTCCCGCCCGTCCTGCTTTACCAGGATCTTCATCAGGTGTGGAATGGCGGGGGCTCCGATCCGATTGAGGACAAGGGCAGCACAGGCACGCTTCTTCTCATCCCGATCCACAGCCGCAGCTATGACGTCAGGCAGCGCTCCGGGCATCAGGGTCCTCAGGGCAGAGACGGCATCTTCCCGTATCTGCGTATCCTGCGATTCACATGCCCTGATCAGCCCGTCAACATCTCCGCGTTCTTTGAGTTTTTCAATATTAGGGCGAAAAATGTCGAATAATCCCATGGCTGCCTCTTCCCGTGATCATTAGTTGGCTATTCTGCCACAAAAGTCTGTCTGATCCAAAAAAGTGATTATGGATAGGCTTTCTTTTTACACCCTCAGATGAGGGGATGCCATCCTGCTATCTCTTTTCAATTGCTCGCTGGATGAGTCCGGTTCTATCGAATACGCCCTCTTTCCCCGCAAGGACCCTCTCTTCAAATGTCGGTGCATCTCGTGAATAGAGAATGCCCAGGGGTATTCTTCCCTCTCCGGAATAATTCCACTCCCTGATGCGCATCCGGGCTGCATCCTGGTCTTTTGGGTCATGCCCTTCTGCCTGGTAGACATGTTCGTCATAACAGGCATGAACATCATAGAAGCTGGCGCAGACCTGCAGCACCTCGACAAATGAGAAGCCCTTGTGCTGAATTGCGGCTTTCAGAACCTCTTCCATCCCCTTCTTATCCCGTGAATATGAGCGGGCGATGAACGTGGCTCCTGCGGAGAGCATCAGATCAAGGGGATTAAAGGGATCTTCCTTCACCCCTTCAGGTGTTGACTTCCCGGCAAAACCCGGTGGAGATGTCGGGGTGTACTGGCCGGTTGTCAGGCCGTACACCCTGTTGTCATGGATGATGACGGTGATGTCAACATTCCTCTTCGCAGCGAATATCAGGTGGTCCAGCCCTTCTGCATACGCATCGCCATCCCCTGCGGAACAGATGATGGTGAGGGCCGGGTTGCCCAGCGATATTCCGGTTGCGACCGGAATACCCCTTCCATGGATCCCATAGAAGCTGTTTGTCTGCATATAATCAGCGATCTTTGCATGGCATCCGATACCGGAGACGATGACCGCCTCTTCGCGAGGAACCCCCAGATCGGAGAGGACACTCTTAATTGAATGCTGTATGGTGAAGTTCCCGCATCCTGGGCACCAGGTGTTCTGTGCCTGGCTGATATATTCTGCTCCCTTCATTCTATCACCTCCCTGATGGCAGCCTCAAGCTCATCAATCGTAAACGGCCGTCCATTGACCGATCGGATGTTCCGATCCGCTGGATAACCAAATCGCTGGATAAGCGATGCAAGCTGGCCGGTTGCATTCTCCTCCACGACGATGATCATTTCAGCCTTATAGAGTGATTCTGCAAACTGCATGATCGGGAATGGTTCAAGGACGATTGGCCGGACAACCCGGAGGGAGAGGCGTTCACCCACCTCCCGGCAGGCCTCCCCTGTTGATCCGAAGCAGACGATGGCAACCGGTGCATCCGGGATACCATCGACCCTGACACAGCCATACAGCCCCATCTCGTTATCCAGGGTTGCCCCTTTTCGTATCAGCTTGACCATCGCAGCTGAGGCTTTCCTCGGCTCCTCTGTTGTGATTCCATCCTCATCATGTGTATAGGAGTTCACCTTGACGACATTTCCCGGAACCGGCGGGGGACGGAATGGTGAGATGCCATTATCCGTGATACAGTACCGCCGGTATATCCCCTCCCGGTAGTGTGTTGATGGTGACGGTATCGGAAATTCCGGGTCGATATCGGTTGATGCCGGGTGCTCCCCGAGGTTTTTGTCCGAGAGGATGAATGTCGGGCACTGGAACTGCCATGCGAGGTGGACGGCACGTGCAGACCACTCATATGCCTCGTTCGTCGTCCCCGGAGCGATGACGATCCGGGGGAACTCGCCATGGCCGGCATGAAGGACAAAGCTGAGATCCCCCTGTGACGAATAGGTCGGCATCCCGGTCGAGGGTCCCGGCCGCATCGCCATCACGATGACAACCGGGACTTCGGCCATTCCTGCAAGCGATACCCCTTCATTCATCAGGCAGAACCCTCCACCCGAGGTTCCAACAGCAACCCGCTTCCCGGCATATGACAGGCCAAGCGCCATCGTGATGACGGCGATCTCATTCTCCGGATGGATGACGATGAGCGGACTCTCCCGGGCGAGATCGGCCATGGTATGGAGGATCGAGGAGGAGGGGGTCATCGGATAGGATACGTATGCGTCCAGTCCGCCGCGGATCAGACCGAGGGCAATCGCATCGTTTCCGGTCATGATCGGTGACTCCTGAGGTGTTTTTATCTCTATGGATCTCTCCTCTTTGCTCTCATGGTAGCCACGAAGGGCGAGGCAGATGTTTGCGTCCGCCCGCGATCCAAACTCACGCCGGATCGCCTCTTCCATGATCTCCCGTGGGACCCCGGCCGCACGACAGAATGCACCGACGATAACCGTATTTCGAGCTATTGCCGGTGCGTTCTCCTCTTTGACAATGCTGGATGCAGGCACTCCTATTCCGTCGGCTTTGGCAACATCCGCGTCATACACGATGACTTCTATACCCGTATGGCGTTGGATCGTCTCCTGATCCATGGCACAGAGGAAGTCTGGCCGATGAGTAATGCCTCCGCAATCCTTCTCAGCTGCACGTATCGTCGCAAAATTATGCCCTCCGCGGATGAGCGACGGGTAATCATAGTACATATACACCCGGTATCCAAGCAGGCCGGCGATCCTTGCGATGAGAAGACCACCTTTGTTGATCCCCTCCCCTGCCTGGCCACCGATACATACGGAAAATTCTGACATTATTTCCTCCTCTCTTCAAGACCGCTGACCCGTTCAGGATGCGTATAGACCGTAAACCGTCCTTCCCTGGTGAAGCAGACAAGCGTAATACCAGCCGCCTCCGCAGTCGCAATCCCCTGATCCGTGGATGCCGCCCTTGATACAATGATTGGTATCCCGGCATTTGCCACTTTGCCAACCATACCCGATGGCTGCCTCCCTGTACAGCCGATGACACAGCGGGATAGCGGGAGCTTGTTTAAGATCGCGTGTCCAACGACCTTGTCAACAGAGTTATGCCTCCCGATATCCTCACAGCGGATCGCCATCTCGCCCTCATAAAAGAGAACCGAGGCATGGAGTGCCCCTGTCTTCAACCAGACATCCGAGTCGATTGCAGCCCTGACATCAAGGATCTTCTGCGGGGTGATCTGCTGGCCGGATTCGACCCTGCGTGGGGTGAGCCTGTTTGAGTATCCGCCTGAGGACTCGAGGGTTGCTTCGTACTCGCCGGTCACCGGGGCCTCGACATAGATCCTGTCATCACAGACGGTCACCTCTTTGATACGATCCGCAATTCCTGAGCAGATGATGAATCCGGCCCCAAGTTCCCTGAGGTGATCATCGGATGCAACCATCGTCAGGAGCTGCTCATTGTTCAGATAAAGTGTAAAGCTGTCTTCACAGACGACCTGATCCTCAATTGTGGTGAATACATCGTTCCTGTAGAGAATGCCGGTATGGTTGATGAGTCTCATCCTGAAACCTCCGTTCTGACCCAGGAACAATACTCCGGATCTCCGTCCTGCACCGGAATGGCAAGTATCTCCGGTACATCATAGGGGTGTATCTCCCTGAGCCGCCTGAATAGCTCCTCTCTCCTGCCCGCCGCCGTCTTGCAGATGAGCAGCATCTCATCTTCAACCTGTACTTCACCCTCCCATCTGAAGACTGAGCGGACCTCCTGGATGTTGACACATGCAACATACCGTTCATCAACGAGTATCCGTGCTATATGATCAGCCTTCCCGGCAGGAGCAGTGCAGAGTACCAGTTCGATATCATCTCCATTCACGTGCATCATACCAAAAGATGCCGGCGGGGTTAAAAAAGATTCGGAATCAGTCAGTCCCGCAGCCGCTGCACCCGGCGCAGCTCCCCTCACCCTCGTCCCAGGGCTCAAGCCCCATCTTCTCGAGATAATTGTTGATTGCGGCATGTATCGCCTCTTCAGCAAGAACCGAGCAGTGGAGTTTCTGCGGGGGAAGCCCTTCAAGTGCCTCAGCAACCGCTTTATTTGAGATCTCCCATGCCTCCTCGAGGGTCTTTCCCTTGATCATCTCGGTTGCCATCGATGAGGATGCAACAGCTGCCCCGCACCCGAAGGTCTGAAACGATGCATCCTCAATGACATTATCACGGATTTTGAGGAATATCCGCATGATATCGCCACACTTCTGGTTGCCTACCTCACCGATGCCGTCGGCATCGGGGATCTCCCGCTGGTTCCGGGGATTGTTGAAATGATCCATCAATGTTTCTGAGTACATATGCTTCACCTTGTTCGCAGTTCTTTTGGAGTTAATGGTGACATATCCCTGAGTCGCTGGACGACCTTTGGCACGATCTCAAGGACATAGGTAATATCTTCTTCGGTCGTCTCCTCGCCAAGGGTCAGCCGAAGTGAGCCATGGGCCTGTTCATGAGGGAGGCCGCAGGCGAGGAGCACATGGGAGGGGTCAAGGGAGGCCGAGGTGCAGGCGCTCCCTGTTGATGCCGCGATCCCGTTGGCATCAAGGAGGAGGAGGATCGATTCTCCCTCGATATAATCGAAGATGATATTGACATTGTTTGGGAGCCTCTCGGTGGGATGGCCGTTTTGCCTGCTCTTTGGGATGCTCAGAAGCCCGTCAGTCAGTCTCTGCCGAAGTCTCTTCATCCTCTCTGCCTTCTCAGGCATCAGGGCTGTTGCACGCTCGATGGCAGCACCGAGGCCGACAATTCCGGGAACATTTTCGGTACCCGCCCGCCGCCTCTGCTCCTGCGCACCTCCATACAGAAGGGGATCGATCCGGAGACCACGCCTGATAAAGAGTGCACCCACCCCTTTTGGACCCCCGAATTTGTGTGCTGAGATGGAGAGGAGATCGACGCCCAGCTCCCTGACATCGACAGGGATCTGCCCGATTGCCTGGACCGCATCGGTATGGAAGAATACCTTATGCGCTTGTGCAATCTCCCCGATCTTCTGTATTGGCTGGATGGTTCCGATCTCATTGTTTGCAAGCATCACCGAGATGAGAATGGTATCCGGCCTGATTGCCTCCCCGACACTCTCCGGGGATACCATCCCATACTCATCCACAGGAAGGTACGTAATCTCAAAACCCTCCTTTCCGAGTGCCTCGACGGTATGCAGGACGGCATGGTGTTCAATTGCGGTTGTTATTATATGGCGCCCCTTCTTCTTATGCGCTGACGCTATCCCCCGTATCGCCCAGTTATCAGATTCCGTCCCTCCGGATGTGAAGAATATCTCCCGTTCATCTGCTCCAAGAGCTGCCGCGACCTTGCGGCGTGCCTCATCGATCGCGGTGCGCGAGGTTTGGGCAATCCGATAGATCGATGAGGGGTTCCCGAAATGCAAAGAGAAGTACGGGAGCATTGCAGAAACCACATCAGGGTGTGTTCTGGTCGTAGCTGCGTTATCCAGGTAAATTACATCTTTATTTTCCATCTCAGCCCTCGTATCATAGTATCTTCTGTTGATGCAATAACCTTTTGTCAAGAGGAATATACCTTCCACATCCGTGATTCTTAAGTACACCAAAAAAGAACAGTACCTCGTATGTACGCAAAACGCCTTGACAACCTTCCACCCTATCTGTTCGCACGCATTGATGAGATGAAAGATGAAAAGAGGCGTGCCGGTGTAGATGTCATCGATCTCGGTGTTGGTGATCCCGATCTCCCGACACCGCCGCATATCGTCGAGACCCTCTGCACAGCTGCCCGTGACCCCGCGAACCACCATTACCCGTCATACCTTGGTCTTCCGACGTACCGGGAAGCAGTGGCTTCATGGTATAAAGGGCGATTTGGTGTCACCGCCGATCCGAAGAGTGAAGTGATCACCCTCATCGGTTCAAAAGAAGGTATCGCCCATGTGCCTGAGGCCTTCGTCAATCCGGGCGACGTCGTCCTTGCGACCGATCCAGGATATCCGGTCTATAAGACCTCGACCCTCTTTGCGGAAGGCATCTGCCATCCCCTCCCCCTCCGTGAAGAGAACAACTTCCTCCCGGATCTTGCATCAATTCCAAAGGATATTCTTAAGAAGACGAAACTCTTCTTCTTCGGCTATCCAAACAACCCGACATCAGCCATCGCCCCCCTCTCGTTCTTCAACGAGGTGGTCGAGTTTGCCCGGGAGCATAACATCGTTGCCGTTCATGACAATGCCTACTCTGAGATCACCTTTGATGGATATACCGCCCCCTCGTTCCTTGAGGCGGATGGTGCATTTGAAGTGGGTATCGAGATGCATTCGCTCTCAAAGACCTATAATATGACAGGATGGCGCCTTGGAATGGCGGTTGGAAACAAGGAGATCATCGCGGGCCTTGGCAGGGTCAAGACAAATATCGACTCGGGTGCCTTCGATGCGGTCCAGCTTGCCGGTGTCACTGCCCTCACCGGACCCCAGACCTGTATTGCTGAGGCATGCAGCATCTACCAGGAGCGGCGTGACGTCCTTGTGAAGGGACTTCGCAGTCTCGGGTATGAGGTTTTGGCTCCAAAGGCGACCTTCTATGTCTGGCTGAAGGTGGATGACTCGATGGCGTTTGCCGCCCGCCTCCTGAATGAGGCCGGGATCGTCGCAACACCCGGTGTCGGGTTCGGGGCAAGTGGTGAGGGCTATGTCAGGTTTGCCATCACCCGGTCCGTGGAGCGGATCACCGAGGCGGTTTCACGTATGGAGGGGATGAGGCGATGACCCTCCGGCTCCCCGCCCATCTTTCCATCAGAAATGGCCATCTGGCGACCGGGACGCATGATCTCGTCGATCTCGCAGCACGGTACGGAACACCCCTGTATGTCATTAATGAAGATCATATCGTCTCAAACTTCGAACGGTTCCAGTCCGCGCTGTCAGCATACTATCCCGGAGTTCAGATCCTCTATGCCGCAAAAGCAAACGGCAATCTTGCTGTTCTCCGTGCACTTGCCCGGAAGGGTGCGGGTGCCGATGTCTTCTCCGCAGGTGAACTGACCCTCGCCCTCCGTGCAGGGATGAAGCCTGAGCGCCTGCTTTTCAATGGAACCTCAAAGTCAACGGATGATCTCAGGCTTGCGGTCGAGACCGGTGTCCGTGTTTCTATCGACTCTATTGATGAGCTCAACCAGCTCTCAAAAATCGCATCTGAAGCGAAGAAGACGGTTCCTATCGCATTTCGGGTGAACCCTGCACTTGAGGTGCCGACACACCCAAAGATCGCAACAGGTCTTGCAACGACGAAGTTCGGGATACCTGCCGGTGAGATCATCGCCGCATACACCGCAGCACGTGATGCACCCTATGTCATCCCTGTCGGGATGCACTGCCATATCGGATCACAGATCCTTGATGTCGAACCATTTGCCAGGGCCGCGGCTGTCATGGCGGATCTTGCAGGTGAAATAACGGCACTGGGTGTCACGCTTGAGTTCATCGATCTCGGCGGCGGCCTTGGTGTGCCGTATCACCGGGAGACCGACGTTGCTCCGACACCGGAAGAGTATGCCGCAGCTGTCATGCCCGTCTTTGTCGAAGGGATGAAGAAACACGGGATCTCACCACAGCTCTGGGTCGAGCCTGGCCGCTGGCTCCTTGCCGAGTCGACGGTTCTGCTCACCAGGGTCAACTCGGTGAAACGTGCCTTTAAGACGTTTGCGAACGTCGATGCAGGATTCAACCTCCTCCTCCGGCCTGCCATGTATGACTCATGGCATGAGGTGATCATGGCAAACAAGGCGGATCAGCCTGGTGAAGAGAAGGTGACGGTCGCAGGCCCCATCTGTGAGACCGGAGATATCATTGCGGAGGATCGGCTCCTTCCAAAACCGGTTGCTGGTGATCTCATCGCTATCCTTGATACCGGGGCATACGGGTATGCGATGGCATCCCAGTATAACGGACGGCCGCGATCTCCCGAGGTGCTGGTGAAAGGGGATAACGCCGAGCTTGTCCGACGGGGCGAGACGATCGATGATCTCTGCTCGACGATGCTGACGCCATCATGGCAGCAGGAGTGAGAGGTTCCCTGTGAGGTTTCACTACGCCCTTGTTGATGATATCCTCACCAGGGAGGAGTTCGATCGCCGGGTTGAGGAGAAGGCCGCTTCATTTGGTGGTGCCATTGATGAGACTGCTGCCGCACTCCTCGTGGTTGAGGATATCGGCAGGGCTCACCAGAAGATAGGGGCGATCACCCCCTCCCCCTCTCTTGTCTCCCTTTATGGCAGGGTGATGCGCCTCACCGAACCAAGAGAGTTCACGCGTGATGACGGATCAGTGGGCTGTGTTGCACGGGTGGAGCTGGCTGACGAGACCGGAAGTATCATCCTCATCCTCTGGGATGAGAAAGCAGCGGGTATTCATGAAGTTGAGACCGGTACTGTCCTTGAGGTGATAGGTCGCCCGAAGGAGGGGAGAAGAACCGAAATTCATGGCCTTGCCGTCCGTGTGACCGGTGTTGAGATCCAGATTCCGGTGCAGAAAGAGTCATCCCTCCCCTCGGAGGCTGATATTGATGCACGGATCCTCGCAATCCAGCCTCCACGGCACTTCTCCCGGAGAGACGGGGGTGAAGGAACCATCTATGAGGCGATCATCGGGGACCCGACAGGTTCAGCCCGGCTTCTTGGATGGGATTCCCCCCTCTTCGATACCCTCAGTGAGGGGGCATCCGTCCGGATAACCGGGGCAAAGCGCCGCTCGACAGATACCGGTGTCGAGTACCTCCTTGAAGAGGGATCAGGAATCATTCCGCTCGATCACGAGATCGGCGTCCTCCTGACACCACCTCACGAGGTGATGGATAAAGGCGTCTACTCTGTCCGTGGCAGGATTACTACCGTCCATCCGGCCCGCCCCTTTACCACGCGGAAGGGTGAAGCTTCATGGGTCCGGAATCTCTTTATCGAAGGTCCGCTGAGGGTTGTCATCTGGGGCGAACGAGCGAGGGATCCATTCTTTCCAGATGAGATGATAGAGGTCTACAATGCAGCGGCACGGCTGAACCGGTATGGTGATGTGGAAGTGTCTGTCGGTTTTGGGAGTGCTATCAGGGTTCTGCCGGAGGTCTCCTGTGATCTGGAGATTGAAGGGGTCGTTGTCCTCTCACCGGAAGGGACTGCCCTTGCCACCAGAGACAACCTGTATATCCTTGAATCAGACGATCTCCAGCTTGCCGGACGCTACCGCCTGAATGGGAGATTATGCGGGAAGCGGCTCATTGTTGATGAGGCAATGCAGATCGTCACTGACCCCGGGGCTCTCGGGGATCGCCTGGATGCGTCTGCTTCACTTTCACCCCCTGCTGTCAGGTATTGATAACCTCTCCCTGAGAATATCAGATCATATCTCAACAAGGAGTAAGAAGATATGGCATTAATAGAACTGGAAGATGTCCCTGGTATCGGCCCCGCAAGTGCAGAGAGGCTTCGTGAAGCAGGATATTGTTCCGTAGAGAGTATCGCAACCGCAACAACGGCCGATCTGGCCGAGGCTGCGGAGCTTGGTGAGGCGACTGCCAAAAAGATCATCAAGGGCGCACGCGAGATCGCCGATATCGGTGGCTTCAAGACCGGAACTGATGTCCTCCTCAAGAGGCAGGATGTTCGGAAACTCAGGTCATTTGTTCCTGAGTTCGATGAGCTCCTCGGTGGCGGGATCGAAACCCAGGCGATCACCGAGCTCTATGGGGAATTTGGATCCGGAAAGAGTCAGATCGTCCACCAGATGGCGGTCAACTGCCAGCTCCCGGTAGAATGTGGCGGTCTTGGAGGGAGTTGTCTCTATATCGATACAGAAAATACATTCAGGCCGGAGCGTATCACCCAGATGGTGGAGGGGCTTGCGGTCGACTGCGAGGTTGGAACACCCGAAGAGTTCCTTGAGCATATCCATATTGCACGGGCGCACACCTCGGATCATCAGATGCTCCTCATCGATAGTGCCCGGGATCTTGCAAACGAGAAGAGGGATACGGATAAACCAATCCGGCTCATCATCATTGATTCACTCACCGGCCACTTCCGCGCAGAGTATGCGGGGCGGGGGACACTTGCACCACGGCAGCAGAAACTGAACCGTCATATGCATGAGCTCTTCAAGCTCGTCGATGAGCATAATGCCGTCGCTCTTGTCACCAACCAGGTCATGTCGAACCCCGGTGTCTTCTTTGGCGATCCGACAAAGCCGATAGGTGGAAATATCGTCGGCCACTCGGCAACATTCCGGCTATATCTAAGGAAGAGCAAGGCCGGCAAGAGGATTGCACGGCTTGTGGACAGTCCGAACCTCCCTGAAGGCGAAGCGACCTTCATGGTCGAGAAGGCAGGAATAAAACCGTGTTAAAAGCCCTTGTCTGTGACATTGACGGTACACTGACCGATGAGAAGAGGAGGATCAATACCGGTGCCATCGAGACGATCCGCCTCCTCCTGGATCGGGATATCCCGGTCGTTCTTGCTTCCGGGAATACCATCTGCTTCCTTGATGCGGTTGCCCGGATGATTGGAACAGATGGTGCTGTTATTGGTGAGAACGGAGGGGTATTTCAGACAGGGTTTGATGGTGAGCTTGTTGTGACGGGTGACCGGTCGGTCTCCCTTCGTGCATATGACCGTCTTACATCCTATTATGGTGATCAGGGGGTGGATCTCATCCCGTTCAGCATGGATCTCCGATATGTGGATGTTGCATTTGCAAAGACCGTCCCGGTCGGGGAGGTGAGGGACGTCCTGGCCGATATCCCGGTGAGGGTGATCGACACCGGCTTTGCCATTCATCTGCAACCACCCGGCCTCTCAAAGGGAAACGCGCTTCTGAAACTTGCCCCCCTCCTCTCCCTCTCCCCGGAGGACTTCCTCGCTGTCGGGGACTCGGATAATGATATTGAGATGCTTGAAACTGCGGGGTATGGAATTACAATGAAAAATGGGAGTTCCGGATTGAAAAAAATTGCGAACTCTGTTACTGAGCGCTCGTATGGTGATGGTTTCTCGGATGGAGTATTATCTGCCCTTGAACGCTTTTTTTGATCCGATCATCTGAGCATATACCGGTCAACGACGATATAATCCTTAATATCTTTTACCGCTTCAAACGGAACGAGCATGCAGTTGTTATCCAGCTTATAGCTTGAGGCATCAAACCCGGATTCGGGGAGGACAACCAGGTTGATCACCTGGCCACTGTCAACATCAATGATAATATTTTTCAGTTGCCCGATCACCTTGCCGTCACTACTCATGATCTTCTTTCGCCGAAGCGTACGAGCAAAAGCCAACGTCATAGAAAGATGGTTGGTTGATAAGTATATAAATTATTCTCATTTTTCCAAAAAGAAGAAGTTACAGGGTGGGAAAGACACGGATAATATCAGACTGGGTGAGGATGCCGACGGGCTTTCCGTCATCAACGACGATCAGCCTCCCGATCTCACGCTCTTTAAACCTGCGTATCACCTCATACAGTCTTGTGTCACCATCAGCTTCAATGACATCGTGGGTCATGATGGTGCTGATCGGGGTGTCAAGGGGAAGATTGCGATCAATTGCCTTGACGATATCAGTCAGGGTGATGATCCCATGAAGCTCCTCTCCGACGATGACCGGGGCACCATGAATCCTGTGGCGGATAGAGATGGATATTGCCTCATGTATCGGGGTTTCAGGTGCCATACTGATAAGGGGCGTACTCATATAATGGCGGATCGACTTCTTTGGGAGTGAGGTCATCTCTGAGATTGATATGAGGAGCGCGCCCTGAATTTCGTCCCTGCCAAAGACCTCGCCGCGGATCATCAGTTTGTTGACAGGAGTCGGGCCGATGGTGATCTCTTCCCCGATGTTGAAGTTTCTGACATTTCCAATTATTCTGATGAGGGAATGGCAGAGATCCGGGTGGCAGAGGGTGGTGAAGTCGATCTCTGTCACTTTAATTCCTTGTATTATCTCCCCGTCCCGGGTTATCGTCACCTCAGCCTCATCGTCGGTCGGCTTAATATTCAGCTCCCGATATGCCTCTGCGGTCGGGTGATACCCTCCTTTTGGTCCGGGGACTCCGTCAACAAGACCGAGCGCTTTCAATGCCTGCATCTGGTTCCGGACAGTTCCCGGATTTCTTTTGATGATATCTGCAATATCATCTCCTTTCACGGGATGAGAATGTTGATGATAGAGGGAGATTAATGTTATAAGAATATCTTTCTGGATGAGTGAGAGATCCATAATGATTGTTCATTTATATACAAATAAATAGCTTGGGGATACGTCGCTGATGTTTGATACAATACCAACCGTTCCGACGGCAGATGAATTACTCGACAGGAGTTTCCGCCGTGCGGCAAAGAAGATGCGCAAAAAGAACAATAAGGATCGAGCAAATGAAGAGTTTGTCCGAGCAATCACCCAGGCTGTTCATGATAAACTGGTGGCAATCATCCAGTCATTCCCTGAATTTCATACTCTCCCCCCGTTCTACCGGGATCTTGTCGATATCCTCTTTGATATCGAGGAGATGAGGAAGGCGTTTGGTGCTGTCGGCTGGGCGGCATGGCATACCCGTGATAAGGGTAAGGAGATCGCAAAGACGATGCGGCACTCCCCCGACAGCCTTGCTGCACGGAAACAGGCTGTGGCACGGATCGCCTCGATGGTTCACCAGATCGATAAGGATCTGAGATTTTTGAATGATGCACGCAACATCCTCCGAAAACTTCCGGTCGTCTCCCCTGATGAGTTTACCGTCGTCATCGCAGGGTATCCGAATGTTGGGAAGAGTTCTTTCATCAGGCTCGTCTCAACTGCGACCCCGGAGGTGGCATCATATCCGTTCACCACAAAAGGCGTCGTCGTCGGCCACCGCCAGGTGACCCGGCGGGAGAGGATTCAGTTCATTGACACACCCGGCATCCTGGATACCGGCGGACGGGTCGAGAGGAACCGGATCGAGCGGCAGGCATTAAACGCCCTGATCTATGTCGCAGATCTCATCGTCTTTATCATTGATGCAAGTGCCCATTGCGGGTATGATCTTGAGACACAGGAACTGCTCCTTGAAGAGGTCAGGGAGCTGGCAAAGGTTCCGATCATTGTTGTCGCCAACAAGTCGGATTTAGCCCGCTATGAAGTTGAAGGGGTTCTCAATATGTCGACAGTGACAGGAGAGGGGGTGGAGGAGGTTCTGGAGGCCGCTCTTAAAGAGCGAACACCCTCGACCACTCCGATACCAGAATACACCCTGCCAGAAAACCTACGATAACCCCTCTTTTTTGATGCACGCAACATCCTCCGGAAACTTCCGGTCGTCTCACCGGATATCCGAATGTTGGGAAGAGCTCGTTCATACGACTCGTCTCAACTGCGAAACCCGAGGTGGCATCATATCCGTTTACCACAAAAGAGGTTGTCGTCGGCCACCGTCAGGTGACCCGCCGTGAGAGGATACAGTTCATTGACACACCCGGTATCCTCGATACCGCCGGGCGGGTCAAGAGGGGCCGGATCGAGCGGCAGGCATGAAACGCCCTGATCTATGTCGCAGATCTCATCATCTTTATCGTCGATGCACGTGCCTATTGCGGGTATGAGCTTGAGACACAGGAACTGCTTCTGGAAGAGATGAGGGGGTTGGCCAAGGTTTCCGCATCGTCGTTGCCAACAGGTTGGATCTGGCACGGTATGAAGGGGTTCTGAATATCAACAGTGACAGGAGAGGGGGTGGAGGAGGTTCTGGAGGCCGCTCTCAAAGAGCGAACACCCACGACCACTCCGACACCAGCATACACCCTGCCAGAAAACCAAGAATAACCCCTGCGTTTAATGGGGGAAGACCTGCCTGTGGTTTTCCAGAAAAGACCATTCTCAGGAGGACGAAGAGGCCGACGAAGGTTCCGGCGGCAGCTGCAATCGCCGGAACCGGGCTTTCAAGAAAGGTGAATGCAGATACGACAAGAATTGCCGGCATGATCGCATCTCCCATCCCCATAAGAAATGTACTCCTCTCTTTCTTTGTCCCTTCTCTTTCAGGTGTGGAGGAGATCTTCTCATATGTGCCGGTGAAATGTCGATCCTTTGGTATAATAAACAGGATCGGCATCTTCTGCTCCATCACCCCTTCGGCAAGGGTGATCATGTGCTTTGTCCGGTAGACAGAGATTGCATCATAGATGGCAAGGGCTGTAAGCAGTATGATAACCGGCATGATCGCAAGTGAGGCACCAAAGATTGCCGCGACACCTGAGGCAAGAACTATGCCGAGAGCATCGATAACATACCATCGGGGGAACCTGTACAGAAGCCCGATTGAAACTCCGGCAAAGAGGATGGCACCGGGTATGGTGATGATATCATCTCCGAAAAAGTGGTGGAGTATCGCAGAATAGACATAGATATAGGTGAGGAAGATTGCGCCACCGATGATCAGGCTGATGATATTCTGTTTTGCCGCGCGGATGAGGAGAAGGAGAATGGCGGTGAATGTCAGAAGGATGGCAAGGAAGATGAAGGGGTTTGCCATTGAATCGGGATCCTCAAATGCTGTTAATCCTGCCCCCTCAACAGGAGCTGCAAGAAGTACTCCGCCGATGATGACGGCGAGGAGGATGATCGGCATGCCGATGATGGCGGGTAGATTTCGCTGATCCATAAGAGTCTGCTCCGGATAGGTAGCTTAATTATATTGGTTCTTCTTATGGTAAAACATGGACGCTCGTGATTCTCTCTGGGATGGTATCCTCATCGTCGTGCTGGTCATTTCGACACTGATGCTCGTCATCCGGCTCTGGCATGATGTTACCATCGCAGTCGCAGCAACACTGATGATGCTCTCGCTGGGAGGTCTCTTCTTCTCACTCGGGATAAAGATACGCAGGTTAGAAGAGAGTATCATCTCCCGTGAAAGGATGATGCGGGTAAATCTTGAGGAGATCTCTTCAAGCCTGAACCGGAAGCATGAAAGAATTATTGAACAGCTTGGCGTCATCGTCGATGGTATGAACCGACGGTACCGCTAACGAATAGATATGGGAGTACCTATCCGCCCCCTCCTTGAAGGGTACCGCCATCCTGTCGGATGGGAAGAACTGAAAGGAGTGGCAGCAATTGATGCGCACAATGCACTGTATCAGTTTATATCGATCATTCGCCAGCCTGATGGAACACCGCTGAAGGATACCGAGGGGAGGGTCACCTCCCATCTCTCGGGCATCCTCTTCCGGACCGCTCATTTCCTTGAGAGGGAGATCAGGCCTGTCTATATCTACGATGGTGCTCCACCGGATCTCAAGGAGAAGACCATATCCGGGAGGCGCGAGGTGCGTGAAGCCGGCCAGGCGAACTGGGAGGATGCCCTGAGACGGGGTGACACCGAGGCTGCGTACCGTGCGGCAATGGTATCATCCCGGATCGATCATGCGATCATCGGGAGCAGTCAGCGGCTTCTTGATGCGCTGGGCATCCCCTGGATGGAGGCACCCTCTGAAGGTGAGGCTCAGTCCGCGGCGCTCATCGAATCCGGGGTGGCTACCTACTCGGTCTCACAGGACTATGACTCCCTTCTCTTTGGAGCATCGGTTCTTATCAGAAACCTGACCGTCTCCGGGAAGCGGCGAATACGGGGGAAGCAGCAGACGATCTCTCCTGAGCGGATCTATCTCCCGGAACTCCTCAACGGCCTTTCGATGACCCGGGAGATGCTGATTGATATCGCTATCCTCGTCGGAACGGATTTCAACGATGGCATCTATGGGATAGGCCCGAAGAAAGCCGAGAAGATTGTACGTGAAGGACGGTTCGATGAGGTGCTCAGGGAGAAGGATCTGGCATTTGATCCCGATCCCGTCCGGGAATTCTTCCTCTCCCCCCCGATCAACAGAGACTATCGGCCGGACTGGCGACCTCCTAATCCGGATGCTGTGAGGGAGATGTTGATCGAAGAGTATGGCTTCTCTGCTGATCGCATCTCAGGAGTAATGGATCGGATTGCCCCCTCCCGCTCATCATCCGGGCAGAAGAGCCTTGATCAATGGTTCTGATGCGAAAAGGCTCAATAATCAAGGGATCAACTATCATCTATGACGCCTGAAGAGTACCATACCGCGATAGCCAAATCGACCACCCCACTCATCATCGGGGTTGCGGGAGACAGCGGTTCCGGAAAGACGACATTTACCGATCTCATCCGGGTTATTCTTGGGCCCTCGGTTGTCGGGACGATCACCCTTGATGACTATCACAGATATGATCGGCAGGAGCGTGCAGAGAAGAGGATCACCCCGCTCCATCCGGATGCCAACCGCTTCGACCGTCTCGCCTCTGATCTTGCCACCCTCCGATCAGGAAGGGCGATATCCAAGCCTGTCTACAACCATGAGACAGGAACTTTCGACCCGGAGGTTCCTTTTGCTCCCCGAAGCATCATTATCATCGAAGGGCTGCATCCCCTCTTCAAT
Source organism: Methanocalculus alkaliphilus (assembly GCF_024170505.1). NCBI lineage: Archaea > Methanobacteriati > Methanobacteriota > Methanomicrobia > Methanomicrobiales > Methanocalculaceae > Methanocalculus > Methanocalculus alkaliphilus. The sequence goes on along the minus strand of NZ_JALJYG010000003.1, from coordinate 116,396 downwards.
GAGGAGCTGCGGTCATTGATTGATATCTCGATCTATGTTGATCCCGATGATGATGTCAAATTTGCATGGAAGGTCAGACGTGATGTCGGGGATCGGGGGTACCGCCGTGAGGAGGTCCTTGCAGAAATTGAAGAGAGAAAGCCTGATTTTGAACAGTACATTGCTTTCCAACGGAAATACGCAGATATGATCATCAGGATAGAGGAGAGCAGCTGCGCTTTCCCAGATGACCCTTCTCTCTACAGGGTCTCTCTCCTTCAGACCATCCCGGTTGGTTGTGTCCCTGCTGTTCCGTTTACCCTTGATCTCGCACGCATTCTCCCGTGTGCAGACGGTCCTTTCAGCATCGGATCGGGTGAGGTGCTGCTCGATGATCGCCGGCTCTCCTCCCTGACCCTTGATGGGTATCTCCCATTCGGCTTTGCCCGTTCACTTGAGGAGAGCATCGAGGAGCAGACGACAATCTGCGCCCTCCCCTTCTTCCCGGGGAGAACGATCACCCCAACGAACGTGGTTGCCCTGCTCATCGCGTGGCGTATCATCTGCAGGCGATGCTCTCTCATAGGAGAGCCGCTCTGACCGGTCAATCTATTTACGCTCGCCCGTACTATCTGATACAATGGATCGATGGGAGCACTTCCTGGTCATCGCCCGTGATCTCGGGGGCATCCTCCAGTTTATGGGGTTTGCCTCTTCGGCCCCGCTCCTGATCACATGGTATTTTCGTGAATGGGATGTTCTTGTGGCGATGGCGGTCGTCCCCATCATCTTCTTCCTCACCGGCAGTCTCCTCAGGAATGCACCCCCCTCGAATAAACAGGCACGCCTTTCGGTCTCTCTCAGCTCTGTGGCAGTTGTCTGGCTTTTTGCTTCATTAATCGGGGCACTTCCTTTCTATTTCGGAACAGGAATGCCTTATCTTGATTGCGTCTTTGAGGCGATGTCAGGGTGGACGACGACAGGCCTGACGATGATCACCGGACTTGATGATCTCCCAAAGACCCTCCTCTTCTGGCGATCCTTTATGCAATGGATGGGGGGTATCGGGATCGTTGCCTTCACCATCGCAATGGTCAACCGCTCAGGCCTTGTTCAGAGGGGTATGTACCGGTCTGAGGCACGATCCGAGTCTTTTCTCCCGAGTGTCGTTGATACCGGCATATTTATGTGGAAGATTTATATCGTTCTGACACTCGCCGGAATCGGGCTGGTGCTCATTTCGGGTGTGGGTCCCTGGGATGCGCTGAATCTTGGACTTGTCGCAATCGCGACAGGCGGATTCACGATGTATGATGCAGGCATCGCACAGTATGATAACTATCTGATGGAGCTCCTCCTCATCCCGATCATGATTGCAGGCGCCCTTCCGTTCAAGATTTATTTCTCCCTCTATTCAAAGAAAATCTTTACCTTCTTCCGGGAGCGGCAGGCAGCCCTGCTCCTTGCCATCATTGGCTGTGGTCTTCTCTTCATCACGCTTGATCTCATCTATCAAAGTGGCCTTGCTGCCTCTGATGCCATCCGTTATGGTCTCTTTATGACCGTATCGGCTGCAACAACGACCGGATTTCAGAATACCAACCCGGCGTTATGGCCGAGTGCAACCATCCTCTTCCTCTCGGCACTGATGGTCATCGGGGGGGCGGCGGGGAGCACTGCCGGCGGGCTGAAACTTGAGCGCGTGGTGATCTGTTATGAGGGGCTCATCTGGTGGTTCCGCCGCATCTTCATCTCCGGACGTGCGATTATTCCGTTCCGGCATGATGGGCGGAGCATACCGAAGATGGTCGCTGAGTATGAGGTCTCAAAGAATATGCTGATCATCGTCCTCTACTTCATCATCATATTCTTCAGCACAATCTGTATCCTCCTCTTCGAAGGTCCGGGATACGATACAAGCCATGTCATCTTCGATGTCATCACCGCTGCCTGCAATAACGGGATCAGTACCGGCCATGTTTCGGCTGATATGTCGGCAATCTCAAAGATCTTCTTCATTCTCCTGATGTGGATCGGGCGGCTTGAGGTGATCCCGGTCATCGTCCTCGTGATGGGCCTTCTGAAAGGCTTTGACCGGGCGTGACCTTGACAATCATGGTGGAGTTATCACAAGTTCTATACTCTTTTAGACCCAACCTCTTCTGTAATGAGACAGATTGCCCTCTATGGGAAGGGCGGTATCGGGAAATCGACGACCTCGGCGAATCTCTCGGCTGCATGGGCGGATAAAGGGCTGGATCTCCTGCAGATTGGGTGTGATCCAAAACATGACAGCACCCGGATGCTGATGAACGGGCGTATCATCCCAACGGTCCTTGATGTGATACGCGAAAAGCAGAAGGACGTCACTGTCCAGGATATCATCTTTCCCGGATACAGGGGTGTCCGATGCGTCGAGGCCGGAGGGCCTGAGCCGGGAATCGGCTGTGCTGGCAGGGGGATTATTGCAACCTTCCAGCTCCTTGAGAAGCTCGGAGCACTGAAAGGGGATCTCATCGTCTATGATGTCCTTGGTGATGTTGTCTGCGGTGGATTTGCAATGCCGATGAGAGAGGGCTATGCAGAGGAGATATATCTTGTCACATCAGGCGAGCTGATGTCCCTCTATGCGGCAAATAATATCGCAAAGGCAATCGCCCGCCTCAGCGCCAATAAGCGGAGCAGTGTCCGTCTTGGCGGCGTGATCGGTAATGGCAAAAATATTCCCGATGAGGAGGATCTCGTCAGTGAATTTGCTCAACGTATCGGATCCCGGATGATTACGTTCATCCCGCGATCCCCGACGGTCCAGCAGGCCGAGCTGAACAAGAAGACTGTCGTCGAATATGCCCCGGAATCCTCTCAGGCAGAGGTGTACCGGCGCTCTGCTGATATCATTCTTCAAAATACGACATTCACTATTCCAACACCACTCTCGATGGATGATCTTGAATCACTCGCATACCGATATCTCAAGGAATGAAGGGTGCACACTAACCGGTGCCCTCTCCGTCACCTGTTTTCTGCAGGATGCCGTCACGGTGATACATGGCCCGGCCGGCTGCACCCATCATAACGCCTCCCTTCTCCATGCGTCACTGGCCGAGAACGACTGCTCTGATATACCCCTCCTTGTATCAAGCAATGTCAGCGAAGAGGAGGTGATCTTCGGTGGTGAAGGGGCATTGATGCAGGCGATCCGTTCAGCCGAATCCTACAATCCCTCCCTCATCTGTGTCATCTCCACCTGCATTGCAGATACAATCGGTGATGATACGGCTGCTGTCTGCAGGGAGAGACGGGGGATTCCGGTTGTTCATATTCCAGGATCCGGGTTTCTTGGTGGCGGCTTCTCTGATGGCATACACAACGCCCTTATGCGTCTGATGGATCTCTCCTCTCCTGATATCTCCTCCCCGGATGACAGTATGATGATCGTCGGTGAGAAGAATCTTGAATATGAGGCGGAAGAGAACTATGCTGAGGTTTCCCGCCTCCTCTCTCTCCTCGAGATCGACTCCGGCCTCAGGTTCGTCAGGAGGATGCCTGCGAATGACTGTTCCCGGATCAGTTCAGCCCGTTATGCTATCCTGCGTGATCCCTCACTGTATCCGATAGGATCTGCACTATCTTCCCGCTTTGGAACGGGCATCATCTCTGGTTTTCCCATCGGGCTGGAAGGGAGTCTCCGGTTCCTTCGGCAGGCAGGTGAGGTCACCGGGATCGATTCATATGCCGCCATCCGGGATGAAGAAGGGATGCAGGAGGATCTTGTGGCGTCATTTTCTGATCTCAGAGGGATCCCGGTCTCGATTAATACTTCTCTGGCAGATCCCGGTGTGCTGGGGGCTGCCCGCACTGTCATGAACTCAATCGGGATGGTGGAGGAAGAACCGGGGATCCCCATCCCGCTCCCGTTTGATCCACCCGTTGGAACCACCGGTATCCGGCGGATGCTTCAAAGCTGGCGGAGGTGCATCTCGCGTGCCTGAATGTATTAATCCCATCTGGCCATGTGCCCTGACAGGGGCTGTCGCATTCCTCGCCGGCTATACCGGGATATCTGTTGTGATCCATGGGTCGAGTGGCTGTTATTATTATCCGAAATCCCTCATCAGAACCCCCCTCTATGGATCGTTCATCCTTCATGACGAGGTCGTCTTTGGAACCGGGGAGCGGCTGCGCTCAGTCGTTTCGGATGTATCAAAAAGGGGCGGGCGGGTCGCGGTCGTCAACTCCTGTGTTCCGGCCCTGATGGGTGAGGATCTCGCCCCGTATCTTGACGGCTACTCTGCCCTCTTCGTTGACGCACCAGGATTTCTTGGCGGGGTCGAGTCCGGCTATCGTATCGCCGGAGAGGCACTGATGAGCGAGGCGGCGATAACTGCAGATGGGGTGAATATCGGGGGTGTCTGCCTTCTTGATCCCTTCTGGCGGGGTAATCTGCATGAGGCAGGGAGAATGCTTGCACGTGCAGGTATTCCCGTCGGCACCGTTGTCGCAGCTGATCATATCGAGGCGATCTCCCATGCAGCCCCGCTGACGGTAACGGTCAATCCCGATTATCCCGCGATCATCGGCGAGGACTCCGGGTCACTCCTCGGTATATCAGCATGCAGCGATACGATCATGCAGGTCGCAGAGAGGGTACCGGGTGCAGATCCCTCCCCTCTCCTGGATGAATGCAGACTGGCTGAGGAGCGTGCCATCGCCGCATGTGAGAAATACCTGAGGCGGCATGATCCCCCGGTTGCCGCCATTGCCGCACAGGCGGGATACGCTTCGTTCTTTGATGATATCCTGAGAACGTATCTTGGAGCCGGCTCCTCACTCATCCTTCCAAGAAATGACTCATCAGGCATTGCTGTAACAGACTATGCCGCAATCGCAGATGCCCTCTCGTCTGATGAGTATACTCTGATCCTCGGATCAAGCTACGAGCATCAGATGCAGCCCTGTGCGGCATTCGTTGGTATCACCCCTCCACAGAGGGGGAGGGTGATCCTTGGAAGCCCGCCCCTTGCAGGCATTGAGGGGATGCTCAATGGGGTTGAGATGATCCTCAACGCCTGCATGGACCGGAAGAAAAAATTCTGATTCAATCCGGCGAATGAGACGGGATGACCCCGTCTCCTCTGCCGTTACACGACAATTCAGCCGTGGAGCCAGGAGTTGACCGTATCAGGGTTGGCTGCAATCCATGCCTGTGCGGCTTCCTTGTCGGGAACCCCGTCTTCGATCGCGGTCATAACCTCTGCAATGTCATTGCCGGTCCACTCGAACCGCTCGATGATGGCATATGCTTCAGGCTGGTCCTCTTTGAGGCCGAGGCGGGCGATAGTGACGACATCCTCTGCATCGCCATAGACACCCTTTGGATCATCAAGGAACTTTAAATCCCAGCGACCGAACTTCCAGTGTGGAGCCCATCCGGTGACAACGACCCATTCGTCCCTGTTGATGGCTGATCGGAGTTCAGCTGCCATGCCCGCACTGCTGCTTGCAACAAGCTCATACTCGAGATCATACTCTTCAATCGCATTCTCCGTTGCAGTCATAATTCCTGCACCCGGGTCGATGCCGATGATCTTTCCATCAAAGTTCTCCGCAACATCGTTCATCTCCTCAATGGAGTCGATGGTGACGTATGCAGGAACAACAAGACCGATACGTGCCTCTCCCTTGATGTTCTCATTCACATAGTCGAGACGATCTCCATACTGCTCCCAGTATGTTGCGTGGGTGAAGGGGAGCCATGCAGTCGTGGTGACATCGATATCGCCCCGTGCAAGACCTGCATACAGGGGTCCTGCATCCACACCCATGATCGTCACATCATAGCCTGCCTGTTCAAGGACCTCTCCAAGGACATATGAGCTTGCAATGGCACAGTCCCAGGTGACCAGCCCGATGGTTATCTCTTTTGCAGGCTCAGCCGGTGTCTCATCAACACATCCTGTTACAAGGACTGCTGAGAAGAGCATAAGCCCCATGATAAGGGGAATTATTGTTCGTTTTGTAATCATCATTTCACCATCCATCCCGTCCTATTCGATGGGATAAATAAAAGTCTATAGAGACCGATACTGCTTTTGCAAGTATTATATTAAAAAAGTTGGTGGGTACCTTTTTATTTGATGAGATTCTGTGTGATCCGATCGAGGATGATGGCAATGATGACAATAGCAAGTCCGGCCTCAAAGCCCATCGCGATATTGACCCGCTGAATCCCGACAAGAACCTGATATCCAAGCCCGGCTGCGCCGATCATCGATGCGATGACGACCATCGAGAGTGCGAGCATAATACATTGGTTCACACCTGCCATGATCGTCGGGAGTGCCACAGGCAGCTGCACCTTGATCAGCTTCTGGCGGGGGGTGGCGCCGAAGGCATCGGCGACCTCTATCAACTCGGTTGGAATCTGGCGGATGCCGAGGTTTGTCAGCCGGATCGCAGGGGGCATCGCAAAGACGACTGTTGCGATCATACCCGGCACGTTACCGAGGCTGAAGAAGATGACTGCAGGAACGAGATACACAAACGCCGGCATCGTCTGCATGAAGTCGAGGAGCACCCTGACGAAAGCATTGATGGTGTCGTTGTTTGCGGCAAGGATGCCTATCGGTATCCCGATGATAAGGGCGACAATCGTCGATGCAATGACGAGTGCGAGGGTCATCATCGCATGGTTCCAGAGCTGGAGGTTCCAGATCAGGAGCAGCCCCGCAAAACTGAGTAGTGCCAGTTTATGATCCCGCCGGGTTACGAAGTAGATGATGATCGCAAGGATCGGGATGAAGATCTCCGGTGGCAAAAATGTAAGAATATCCTGGAATCCATTCAGGAGGAACCGGAGAACCGCGGTGATGCCATCAAGGAGCCACCCGAGATTGGCCTCGATCCAGTCGACGAGATCGGATACGAATGCCCCGATAGGGATCTTTGGGAGATCAATTCCAATATTAAGCGACAATTGGTTCACTCTCCTTTCGGGCAAGGGCAGAGAGGACCGAACCTCGGACAATAATTCCTTTCAGTCTTGTATCGTCATCAACGACCGCAAGAGGGAACCTTGATTCAGCTATCTCGGGAATGATATCCGCAAGGGGTGTCGTCAGGTGGACCTGTGGAACTTCTCGTACAACGATCTCCTCAAGGGTTTTATGGTCATTCCTCACCGCCTCGACGACATCATCGATGGTCACTATCCCTTTCAGGATACGGTGCTGTGTAACGACAAAGAGGTTTGAGATCCCATACTCCTTCATCAGCCTGGCAGCAAGGCGTGGCCCGCTCTTACAGGAGATGATCGGATCAGCCTTCTTCATCACATCCTGCGCCGTCAGTACCCGGGTCATATCAACATCGGCGACGAACCGCTCAACATACTCGTTGCTTGGGTTCATCAGGATCTCTTCAGCGGTCCCGATCTGGATGATCTTCCCATCCTTCATAAGTGCGATCCGGCTGCCGATCTTGAGGGCTTCATCAAGATCATGGGTGACGAAGATGATCGTCTTGCTCAGCCGCTGCTGGAGATCGATCAGTTCATCCTGCATATCACGGCGGATAAGTGGATCAAGTGCACTGAATGCCTCGTCCATCAGGAGAATCTCCGCATCACTTGCAAGTGCGCGTGCAAGGCCGACCCGCTGCTTCATTCCTCCGGAGAGCTGATCCGGCATACTCTCTTCATAGCCGGCAAGTCCGACGAGCCGGATCGCCTCTGTGGCTTTTGAATGCCGCTCAACAAGTTCAATCCCCTGGATCTCAAGGCCGAAGGCGACATTATCGATGACCGTCCGGTGAGGGAGAAGGGCAAAGTTCTGAAAGATCATCCCAAGCTGCTTCCTGCGGATCTCCCGCATCTCTTCCTCATCCATTCCGACAATATCTCTCCCATTTATGATGATCTTCCCCTCGGTCGGTTTGACAAGGCGGTTTAAGCATCGGAGAAGGGTGGACTTTCCACATCCTGAAAGCCCCATAAGGACGAATATCTCGCCTTTATAAACTTTAAAAGAGTTTTTGTCAAGTCCTACGGTTAACCCGGTCTTTTCAAAGATCTCCGGTTTTTTCTTCCCTTCCTTCAGCATCTGAATGCCTTTTTCGGGTTTACTGCCAAAAACCTTGTATAAATCCTGTACTTCTATCTGTATTTCCTGATTATCTTCTTCCATAGTATTGCCTCCATATCTGTTCCGATCCGGTGGCTGCACCGATCTCATGCTCCCCCCGGACCTGGCTCTGGATGATAAAATAATATGTTCTTATGAGTTCTGTATCAAAAACCTTCCTGCATTAGTACCCTTGTATAAAGTCCTAATAGGTGTTTGGGTCAATTGGGGATTATATTCGTTATCAGTTATTGCAAAGGACCGGCCATCGCGTGATCCTGTCGCACCATCAGCAACCCCTTTCTCTCATCTGCATCAAAATGAGGGGTATTGACAAAGGCTTTAGATGTCCGGTGACAATATTTATATCAATATGGCACAGCAGAAGAAGAAAAAGAAGGCAGAGCCTGTCAACTGGACGAAGATTGGAGCGATATCCATCGCTGTTCTTTTTGCTGCAATGATGGCGCTCTCTCTCCTTGGGACCGGATGGATTGGCGGGCTTCGTGCTATCCAGCCGGGCGATGGCGTTGTTATCGATTATACACTATACAATGATGATGGAATACCTGTTCTGACCACATCCGATCAGGTTATGGCAGATGCAGAGAGGGATAATATTTTTGTCTACCTCTCCGGGCCGATCCAGGTGACTGCAGGGTATGCTCCGGCAGATGATACCATCGCTATTCCGCATCGCTATGCTGGGATCTCTCCGTTTGCACTCTTCAGGACAGAATTTAAGGCGATAGCCGATTCAGTCATCGGACATCGTGAACGTGACCGGATCACCGTCCCCTTCACTTTTGAGGATCCCGATTCCCCGCTTGCCAGGGAGATGACCTTCGACCAGTTTAAAGAAATAGGCGGAGACATTGAGACGGTACAGATCGGTGAACTGGTTCCGCTCGGATTTGCCGACTCTCCAACGATTGCACTTGATGGCGTTGAGCCTGATGTAAAGACACGGTTTGCCTATGTGATGGCCATGACCGATGATACGATCACGCTCAGGTATGGCTATTCACATGCCGTTGTCACGATCCACTCTGTCAGAGCGGTATCATAAACCAATACTTTTTTCATCTTCACCACGAAGAATCACGATCATGGTTGTGAAGATTCTCTCCTTTTACCAGGATGGGTGTATGGGGTGTCTTGAACAGGAACCGATCAATACAGAGATTGAAGAGGCGTTATCAGTCCCCATCGAATCGATTAATGCAAAATCAAACCCTGAATATATTAGTGAGTACCAACTCAGGGTGACACCGACGACGGTCATCATTTCAGATGGGGCCGTCGTCGAAAAGGTTGAGGGTGTCCTTCATCGCGAAGAGTTCGAGGAACTTGTTAAAAAATATCTGTCAACCACCCATGACTAAAGTCATGGGCTTGCAAACGGCTACGCGAGACTAAACAGTTAGACTAGGAGGCATATTCAGATATGCAGCAGCATTACGGGCTACAAGAACGGCAGAATGTTTCTCTAGTTCTGCCCTCTTCCGGACACGCCGAATCCGACGTATCTTTTCAGATACTAAGCCTGTCTTGCCACTCCGAAGAGACATGTAACTCCGGTTTAACCGGATGGAGGTAATCCCTCATGCGAATCCCTGTATTAGACACTAACAAAACACCTCTTATGCCGACAACACCGACAAGAGCCCGGCTCTTACTGAAACAAGGTAAAGCCAGACCCTATTGGAACAAACTCGGTATATTCTGCATCATCCTCACCTATCAGGTCAATCCAGACAACCAACCTCTCGTCATCGGTATTGATCCGGGTAGTTCCTTTGAAGGATGGTCTATTGTTGGTACACAAGAAACCGTTCTAAACGGCATGTCCGAAACACCAAAACATGTCGAAAAGGCGGTTGAAACCCGTCGAACCATGCGAAGATCCAGAAGATACCGTCATTGTTGGAGGCGTCCTGCACGATTCAGAAACCGTCTCAAAAACAGATCCTCCATCCCGCCGAGTACTCGCGCCAGATGGAACGCCAAACTCCGGATTGTAACACAGCTCCAAAAGATCATCCCTCTGACAGATGTTGCTGTCGAAGATATTGCCGCAGTAACCAAAAAGAACTGCAAACAATGGAACTCCAACTTCTCTCCTTTAGAGGTGGGTAAACAATGGTTTTACCGTACAATCCGATCTCTCAACCTCGATCTCCATCTTCGTACCGGATATGAAACCAAAGACCTCCGGGATCGATTCAACCTCAGAAAGACCTCTCAGAAGAAGAAACCTGTCTTCTCCTCTCATGCAGTAGATGCCTGGGTTATGGCGGCAGACGTTTCCGGAGCCAAACAACCAACAGAACGAGGTTTATTTTATTGGACTCCGATCAGGTTCCATCGTCGTCAACTCCACCGACTCCAACCCGAAACAGGAGGGATCAGAAAACCTTATGGAGGAACGATCTCTCTGAACCTAATCCGTGGAACATTAGTCAACCATTTCAAACACGGTTTATCCTATATAGGAGGTTCAATCAAAGAACGACTCTCATTACACCATTTCAGAACAGGAAAACGATTAACGCAATCTGCTAAACCAACAGACTGCACAATCCTGACCAGAATAGCATGGAGAACAACACACTATACCGACACCAGGCAATCGGCATTCCTCTCACGACTAAAGTCGTGAGTTTCCTGCCTGATTCGATCATGACCGTTCACCATAGATTCGTTTGATAAAACGTGCCTCGGCATAGGAGCCCGGCTTTCTGATAACCTGTCCATCCCTCATTTTTATCCGGGTTACACGGAACTGACGTCCTCCGACATCGGTGATCTCCCCGATGGTATAGGCAGTCTCTCCATCCACGGCTTCGTAGAGTGGTATCGTTGTCGCCCCTTTATGGAGTGATGCCCGGATAATGACCGTATCGACCACCCTCGTCCAGAGGCAGGTGATATCCTTTACAGAAGCCCTCCTCCGCCTTGCAGGGCCGATCTCGATTCCGGTCACCTCGACACCAAAGATATCGTCTCCGACATCAGCGACAAATGTGTCCCCGACGTTCACCAGCTCATCATCTGTAAGCTCTATGACTCCTTTCTTTGACTCAGCCTCGCTACTGACGATGGCAGGGATCTCACGTATGGCAGGGATTGTAATGGTGATGCGGTGTATGTGATCACACTCACAGCAGCGTACCGTGGCGGGTGATCCATCACGAACGATATCGTGGTCGGTCTCCTCTTCACACCCAGGGCATCTGATCGATATCGACATGCTCTATAGATAGTACATAGAGACTCTTAAACAATGGAGATCAGGGAAGTCATTCAGTGCCGGGGCCATGCCAATGTAACCGGCCGCCATCCGACCACATTTATGATCACGACTGAGGACGAGATGACCCTGAAAGGTGATTGTATCATCGGGATTTCAGCAGATGCATCTCTTATTGACCTTTCAGATGCCTTTTGTGATCTCCTCTCCGATGATCGTACGATTCTCCGGACCATCCTCTCTGTTGAGGGTATCGTCTGTGAGATACGGTCAGAGGGATCTGCCCGGATGGCACTCGATCATCCGACAGATTTTGTCTGGAGAAGAAGCGACTTTGTCTGCGGCCGTACAATCGGCATCAGGTCAGATTTCGTGGCGCGCACCCTTCCGGAGGAGCTGATAGCGGCACTCTCCTCCGGTGCAGCGATGGAGGTCATTCTTATTGCAGAAGGGGTAGACTGACCCTCTACTCTTCTGTCATCTCGAGGATGCGAAGTTCTGCGTCTGAGAGGAATGATTCACACTTTTTGATCAGGTCAATACCATCCTGATACAGCCTGATGCTCTCGTCAAGGGGTGTATCCGGATCCTCAAGCCTCCGTGCTATCTCACGGAGTCGTTTTACCATCTCTTCATATGTCTCTGTCATGGTGTACCTCGGTTATCGTCGCCCCTGCCTCTCCATCTGAGAAGTAGATCGTTACTGTATCGCTTCTCTTCAGCTCAGCGGCTGATCTGATCAGTTCTCCTTCAGCAAAGAGGAGGGTATATCCTCGTCTGAGGGGTGCACGGCTGTCAGCGGCATGGATTTGTGTTGTAAGGTGCTCAAGCTCTCTCTTCTCCCTCTGAAGACGGACTGCCATCCCTCGCTGAAGCCGCTCCAGCAGGTCCGAGGAGGTCTGTCTCATATCGCTGAGACGCCGCTCTAATCTCCTGCTGATGATCCGGAGCCTGAGTTCCTCCAGATCGTCTCTGCACCTCTCTATCCGGTCAAGGAGGGTTGTCTGCATGGACTCCCTCCTGTCCTGAAGCTCAATCAGGAGCCGGGCCCGGTCAGCGACGACGAGTTCGGCGGCGGCAGACGGGGTCGGCGCCCGCAGATCACTGGCAAGGTCTGAGAGGGTAACATCCACTTCATGGCCGATGGCTGAGATGATCGGGGTTGAACAGGCAGCGATTGCCCGAATGACATCCGGATGGTTGAAGCAGAAGAGATCCTCGAAGCTCCCCCCGCCACGGGCAACGATGATCACATCCACATGCCCATCCAGCCGGGTTATCGCAGCTGAGATATCACTATGGGCATATTCACCCTGAACCTGTGTCGGTGAAAGGATGAGATCGACCGGGAACCTTCGTGAAAGGATATTTCTGATATCCTGGAGGACTGCCCCGGTCCTTGAGGTGACGACCCCGATACGGGCGGGATACGGGGGAAGAGGCTTCTTTTCGGATTCGAGGAAACAGCCTTCCTTCGCCAGCTCCTGCCTCCATCGTTCAAGGAGGAGATATTTTTCCCCGGCTCCTGCATGGATGAGTTCATTTCCGATGAACTGTGTCTTCCCATACGGGGGATAGTGATCGATATAGCCGGTGACGATAACATCCATGCCGTTTTCGGGCGGGATCCTGATCTTCTGTGCGGCACGGCGCCATATTACACAGTCGATTGCCGCATCCCCGTTCTCTCCTCTGTCGGAGAGTGAAAAGTACATATGACCGGATGAGTGGAGCCGGTAATTGGTCACCTCACCCCTGACCCGTACCCCCCGGAGTTCTGGTGTGTCAAGCCTCTCCCTGATGATGCGGGAGAGATCGACGACGGAGAGGATCTCCGGCTCATCCGATAGAAGGGTTGCCTGCTCACCACCGGGCATGGGAATCTATTTGTGTCCGGATGTGAAGAATCTGCGTATGGTCCGGCTCGGTGCTTCAAGCATGTTCTTTCATGAGTATGCCCTTCATTCTGTCTTTTCGGGAATTGTCGCATCAGGTCTTGATACGATTGAATTCTGGCTTGAAACACCATCGTTCTGGACGACCGGGAGGAAGCTGAAGAGCCTTGAGGCGGTGACAGCCGACTATCCGTCACTTGTTCCGATCACCGTTCATGCCCCCGTCCTTGATCTGAATCCGGTCTCAGTCAACCCCGAAGTCGCCACGGTATCGGTTGAGACTGCCTGTTCAGCCATCCGGATTGCGGAGCACCTCGGTGCCGGTGTTGTTACGATTCATCCAGGCAGGAGGACGGCGAAACGGCCTCCGAGCAGGGCTGACATGGATCGGTTTGCACACTACATGGAGGCAGTTGAGCGGGTTTCCCAGGGCCTCTCCGTTGCAGTTGCGGTAGAGAATATGGAGCCGAAGGTAAACGCCCTCCTGACAACACCTGAGGCTGTCCGGAGCGTGCTGGATGAGTATCCGAACCTCTTCTTTACCTTCGACTATGCCCATGCCCTGATGAGCGGCCCCTCATCTCCTGATGCGTTCCTCTCACTCTGTGGGGATCGTCTTGTCAATGTGCATGCAAGTGATGCCTCAGGCTCATCCATGCATCACCCCCTCACCCTGACCGGTGGAATGAATGAGCTGGCCGGACTATTGAGGAGATATGGGTATGACGGTCCCGTCATTTTCGAGATAGAAGATCTCGGTTTCCCGGAGGCACCAGGATTTGATGAGAAGATTGCCATCCTCTCAAGGGAGGCTGACTCTTTCCGGGAAGCATGGCACAAACAGGTATATTTATCATTTCTCAACTCCAGAGAATGATTACACGAAGCAACCATGAACGATACTTCACGAAGAGCGTCAGAACGGGGTGATAGTTGATGGCGGCTGATGCACTCCATTTTACCCTCTTTTTTATCTGCCTCTTCTTATCTGGTTTCTTCTCCGGATCCGAGGTTGCTCTTATAGCAATTAACAAGGCAAAGGTCCGCACCCTCCTCGCTGAAGGGAGCAAAAGTGCTGTTGCCCTTGCAAAACTCAAGGAGAACACCGATCATCTTCTGATCACGATCCTGATTGGGAACAATGTCGTCAATGTATCTGCGGCGACCCTGGCAACGGCGATTGCAATTGACTATTTCGGAGATGCCGGGGTGGGGATCGCAACAGGTGTTGTCGTCATCCTGATGCTCGTCATCGGGGAGATCGGTCCAAAAACCTATGCTTCAAAGCGTGTTGACTCATTTGCCCTCTTTGTTGCCCGCCCGATTCTGGTCCTTCAGAAGATCCTCACCCCGGTCCTCTGGCTCAATGATATTATTCGGAAGGCTCATGCCCGTGATGATGCTTCCTACCATCAGGAGGTGACGGAAGAGGAGATCAAGGAATGGATCGATGTCGGTGAAGAGACTGGTGCAATAGAAGAGAATGAACGTGAGATGCTCTTCTCGGTCTTCCGGTTCGGGGACACAACCGCCCGTGTCGTGATGACACCCCGGCCGGATGTGGTCATGATTGATGATACAAAAAACCTCGAGGAGACACTGGATATCTTTCATGAGACAGGATTCTCCCGGATTCCTGTGTATCATACGCAGAAAGAGAATATCATCGGCATTCTGAATGTGAAAGATGTCTTCAGGGCGGTCCACTCCGGAGAATCAGAGACGGAGATACCGGATATTATCCATGAGGCGTATTTTGTTCCGGAGTCCAAAAAGATCGATGATCTCCTCAAGGAGCTTCAGTTTAAACAGACCCATATTGCAATCATCCTTGATGAGTATGGGAGTTTTGCCGGCGTCGTCACAATCGAGGATATCCTTGAGGAACTCGTTGGCGATATCCTTGATGAGTTTGACACGGAAGAAGAGGAGGTTCAGAAACTCGGTGATGGCATCTATATGATCGATGCCCAGGCGTGGGTTGAGGATGTCAATGAGATCCTTGAATCTCCCCTTCCACTTGAGCCTGACTGCTATGAGACGGTGGGGGGGCTCGTCTTCACCCGTCTCGGCCACATCCCCCACCTTGGCGAGTCCTTTGAGATCCCTGAGATATCTGCCCGGCTGATCGTCACCCAGATGCGGGGGAGGCAGATCCTGAAGGTGAAACTTATCTTCAGGAAGCAGCCTGGTGGTAGCGAATCCTTAACGATATGAGCGACCCATAGGTATGGTATGAAACGCATCGTCGTGCTTGCATCGGGAAGGGGATCGAACTTCCTTGCCGTCGCCTCTGCGATTGCAGAGGGGAAGATTGCGGGCCGGTGTGTTGGGCTCATCGTTGATCGCAACGGAACACTTGCTGCCGTGAGGGCAGAGAGGCAGCGTATCCCGGTCATTACTATCAATTATCAGGAGTTCCGGTCAAGGGATGAGTATGAGGCGGAACTTTCTGCTGTTCTTCGATCATTGAACCCCGATCTGATCGTGCTTGCAGGGTACATGAGGATTCTTGGCTCGTCCATCATCAGGGAGTATGCCGGAAGGATCATCAATATCCACCCTTCACTCCTTCCTTCATTTGCCGGGCTGAATGCACACCGCCAGGCAATCGAGTATGGTGTCCGCCTATCCGGCTGCACGGTACATTTTGTGGATGAGGGTACAGATACCGGCCCCATTATCCTTCAGCGCTGGTGTGATGTTAGCGAAGATGATGATGAATCAACCCTCTCTGATCGAATCCTCACGCTTGAGCATGAGGCGCTGCCGAAGGCCGTCTCCCTCTTCTGTGAGGGGCGCCTGACGATTGACGGGCGGCGGGTCTTTATCTCTGATGAAGCAGAATAAACGGCTTTTCCGGGTGTGGATGGTATGGCAGAGAAACTTCGTCCGGGAAATGGGAAACGGATCGCACGGGAACGCATCGATATTCTCTTTGCACAGGCAGCAGAATGGGCAGATGGAGATACCGGCCGTGCAGAACGGTGCATTGCTCTTGCACGACGCATTGCAATGAAACAGAGATTACGAATGCCGAAACGATACAGGAGGCAGTTCTGTCGCACCTGCTATGGATATCTGGTACCGGGCCGGACTGCCCGGGTCAGGATTCAGCATGGAAAGGTGATTGTAACCTGTCTTCTCTGTCGGGATCAGCGACGCTATCCGGTGGTGAAAGAGCATAACGGAAAAGTATGATACATCAGCTATCCAGACGTTGAAACCGACGATCTGGGTGGGAAAGCAGGGGATCACTCCTGAGGTTACCCAGGAGATCAGATCACAGCTGGAAGTGAGAACGATCATCAAGGTCAAGTGGCTGAAGAACGCTTCAATCGATCCCGAGGCGATCGTTGAAGGGACAGGCGGGGTTGTTGTTGCCACCCGTGGCCGGATGATGGTGATTGCAAAGAAGAGAGGGTGACTCTTCTTCTCCCATGACCTCGAAATTTATATCAATAGAGCCAGCTTATAAGTAAAGACTGTTAGTGAAACACAGCAGTGAGGAAAAGACCATGACTACGGTATTTGATGTCCCGGCTGATCTCCTCATCAGGAAGGTCGCTCTGGATCTTAAGGAGAAACCTGAGATCCAGGCACCCGAATGGGCGGAGTATGTGAAGACGGGAGTTCATAAAGAGATGCCCCCAGAGAACACCGACTGGTGGTATTTCCGCGCAGCAGCAGTTCTGCGCCGTGTATACGTCGACGGTCCTGTCGGCGTTGAGAGACTTCGGAGTGTCTATGGGGGAGCCCAGAACCGGGGTTCCAGACCCTCCCGCTTCAGAAAAGGAAGTGGATCAATCGCCAGGAAGATCTTCCAGCAGCTTGAGGCTGCCGGTCTTCTTGAGAAGGCAGCCGGTGGCCGGAAGGTATCGCCCGCAGGCCGTTCATTCCTTGACCGGGCTGCATACAGTCTCAAAGATGAGGCTGTTTCGAAGGCTCCCGGCCTTGAAAAGTACTGAGGTGACGCTTCCATGGGAGACGATGAGTTAGCCGAACTCCGGCAGCGCCGGCTTGCACAGCTTCAACAACAACAGCAGAGTGAGGAGCATGAGGCCGAGCGCCAGCGTCAGGTCGAACAGCAGATCCAGATGGTGCTCATGCAGGTTCTTGAGCCTGAAGCACGTGAGCGGTTAAACACCATCAAGCTGACAAAACCCGACTTTGCACGTGCTGTAGAGCAGCAGCTTGTCATGCTTGCCCAGCAGGGGCGCCTCTCCAGTACACAGAAGATCACTGATGCACAGCTCAAACAGCTCCTCGCACAACTGGTGCCGCAGAAGAAAGACTTCAAAATCCGACGGGTAGGATGAAGGTTGGTATGCTCTACAGTGGTGGTAAGGACAGCAGCCTTGCCGCAATCCTGCTGTCGCGGGATTATTCAGTAGAGCTTGCGACGTTTGTCTTTGACCCGATGCGGGAGGTTTCACAGGTCGCGGCGGCGGCA
Organism: Methanocalculus alkaliphilus; assembly: GCF_024170505.1. Taxonomy (NCBI): domain Archaea; kingdom Methanobacteriati; phylum Methanobacteriota; class Methanomicrobia; order Methanomicrobiales; family Methanocalculaceae; genus Methanocalculus; species Methanocalculus alkaliphilus. The sequence goes on along the minus strand of NZ_JALJYG010000003.1, from coordinate 98,696 downwards.
GAGGCTCTGGGATTGCCCTGGAGAAAAATGACCTTTGCGCCAGGTTTCATTGATGAGGTTATCGGGATACTGAATCGGTGTGGGTATCCAAACGAGGCCATCAATGAGATCCACCGACGGTCCCTCTGTGTTCTTGCACAGGAATATGAGGTGGTCGCCGATGGCACACGGTTTCTCGACCGTGTGCCGATGCTGACACCAGCGGAAGTGCAGAGCTTTGAAGACAGAACGGGGGTCTCATATATACGCCCCCTTCTTGGGTTTGGCAGACGTGAAATAAAACGACTGGTGGGTCAGATGCTCACCGTCGTCTATGGTGAAACGTCACAAATTCAGAATGGTGATTATGAACGCGAGATCCGCGATGAGATGACCCGGCGTGGCATCGACTGGTCGGGGATCTTTCCGAAGAATCATCAGCAGTCTCTCGTCACCGGGAGAAAAGAATTACGAGATCAGGTTGGTGAATACCAATGAGTAAGCTGACAAAAGGCCGAAAGATTCGAATGGCGAAAGCCGCCCAGCAGAACCGGAGAGTTCCGTCATGGGTCATGATCAAGACGAAGCGCGCAGTTGTGTCCCATCCAAAGCGGCGTAACTGGAGACGCAGTACTCTGAAGGTGTAGGCAATGGTTGAGGCAGTAAAGGAACAGATCTATAACATTCCGCTCAGGGATGCAAAACGCGCTCCAAAGTGGAAGCGGGCAAAAGTCGCCATCAAGGATATCAGGACATTCCTTGAGAAGCATATGAAGGCAGAGGACGTCAAACTGGATCGGAATATCAACGAGAAGGTCTGGGAGCGCGGAAGCCAGAAGCCACCACGGATGATCCGTGTCCGTGCAATGAAGTTCTCTGACGGCCAGGTACAGGCAGAACTTGCCGGTGAGTAAGATGAAATATACCCTGTCCCTCGATGGCGATCCAAATATCGGGGTTTTTGCCCGGGCATTTGAAGAGTTTGCCATCCTTCCTGAGACCGTCCCCGATAGCTTTGCTGATGCTGTAGCAGAAGCCCTTGATGTTGAGATTGTCCGGATGTTCCTGCAAGGTACATCCATCATCGGATCTCTCATTACGGGAAACAGCCGTGGAATGGTGGTCTCCGGGATGATCAGTGAAGAAGAGCGTGGTCGGCTCGAGGAGTACGGGGAGGTCATGCTCCTGGATGAGACGATGAATGCTGCCGGCAATGTCATTCTTGTCAATGACGAATTTGCCCTTGTTCATCCGGAGATGCCGGTCACGCTGATGGATCGAATCAGCGAATTCCTCAAGGTTCCCGTCGAGCGGATGCAGATAGCCGGGATACCGACTGTCGGGATGGCATCGGTTGTGACGAACAAAGGTGTTCTCCTCTCTCCACGGGCGACACAACATGAGATTGACCGGGTCGAGGCCCTCACCTCGCTTCCGGTCGGATGCGGTTCTGTCAATATGGGTTCAATCCTTGTTGGCACCGGGGTGATTGCAAACTCAAAAGGTTTCATCGCCGGTGGTGCAACGACAGGCTTTGAGCTTGGAAGGATGGAAGACGTCTTAGGATTACTACGGTGAGATGAATGGAGTTAAGAGAGTTTGAAGTGAGTGGTGCTGTGAAGATCGGTGATTCCTGGAAGCCATATACCAAGGTCATCGGTGCACCAAACGAAGTACAGGCGAGAGAGCGCATTTATACGCTGATCGGTAGCAAACACCGTCTCGAGCGAAGATTAATCAAAATTGAAAGCATAAAGAGTGTCAATGCAGAGTAATACCCGCACTCCGACGCCCGAACAGGAGTTCCAGACGCTTCAGATGTATCTATCCGAGTTTAACCAGCAGATCGAGCTATTCTCACAGCAGCTCCAGATGGTTGAACAGGCACGGATGGAGTCGGCTGCCGCCATCGAGAGCCTGAAGGGGCTGAAAGAGACGACTGATGCCATCACCCTCCTTCCCATCGGTGCCGGCGCAGCCATCCATGCCCGCGTCATCGATCCGGATGCTGTCATCGTCAGCATCGGTTCAGGGGTGTCAGTGAAGAAGTCCAATGATGAGGCTGTCTCGTATCTTTCTGATCGGATCAGTGAGATGGAGGCTCAGGGGAGACGCCTTGCCGAGACGATAGGGAAACTTCAGAATCAGGCCGCAGAGGTTGGAAGACGCCTTGATCAGCTGTACCAGGCAGGTCAGACCCAGTCCCGTGGCCGGAGCTGATCGGGGAGTATGTTTGAAGGACTCAGGAATAAACTCCGTGATGTCCGAAACAGGCTTGGCGCTTCCATAGAGGCGCATTCTAAGCCTGTTTTGGAGTCCGGTTCACCTGTCGCAGAGGATGAGACGGTTCTTCCTGCACAGGCAGATATCCCATCGGCAGATCCGGAGCCTGACCCGGCACCGCTGGTGGAAACCGTACCAGGAGATACCGTTTCTGCACCGGCTCCTGAAAAGGATGAGCAGGGGCGCGTATCTGCAAAGCAGAGATGGGCTGAGGAGACGGAGCAGCCCGTCCGAAAGACCGGTTTTTTTCAGAAATTCAAAACACTTGTTGTCGAACGTGAGTTTGTTCTGACCGAGAAGGATGTTGCAGAGCCGCTTTTTGATCTTGAGATGATTCTGCTTGAATCTGATGTCGCCCTTCCGGTGACCGATGCGATCATCGCTCATATGAAGGCCTCCCTGGTCGGCACAAACAGGAAGATCCGTCAGGAACCTGGAGAGATTGTCAGTGGTGCACTCAGAGAGGCGCTCCGTGAGGTTCTCGGTGATGGCCTTGATATCTCTGCATATATCCGTTCACATGACCGGCCGGTGAAGATCCTCTTCACAGGTGTTAATGGAACCGGAAAGACGACATCAATTGCGAAGGTCGCCGATCTCCTCCGAAGAGAAGGCTTCTCCGTTGTCATCGGTGCCGGTGATACCTACCGTGCCGGGGCAATCGAACAGATACAGGTTCATGCAGATCGTATAGGTGTCCGCCTCATTCACCATCAGGAGGGTGCGGATCCGTCTGCCGTCCTCTTTGACACGGTTGAGTATGCACGGGCTCATTCCATAGATGTTGTCCTCGCCGATACCGCAGGCCGGTTCCATAACCGGGCAAACCTGATGAGTCAGCTTGAGAAGATCAGGCGGGTTATGAAGCCGGATCTCATCCTGTATGTTGATGAGGCGACGGCAGGTAATGACGCTGTTGTGCGGGCTGCCGAGTTTGACCGGACCGTCGGCGCTGATGGTGTCATCCTGACGAAAGCGGATATGGATCCAAAAGGTGGAGCGGCAATCTCCATCGCCTACACCATCGGAAAGCCACTGGTCTTCCTCGGGGTCGGCCAGGAATACTCGGATATCAAACCATTTACACCTGATCTCATCCTCGATGCGATCCTGGGGGACTGATTAAACGATGCTCGATTCTCTCTCCACATCTCTCAAAGATGCCGTTAAAAAGCTTGCAGGGAAGGCTGTTATCGACAGGGCAGCCGTTGAGGAGCTGATACGTGATCTCCAGCGGGCGCTCATCCAGTCTGATGTCAATGTCAAACTTGTGATGCAGCTCTCTCAGTCGATCAAGAATCGTGCCCTTGAAGAGGAGCTTCCAAAAGGGATGGGTGTGAAGGATCATGTCCTTCGAATCGTCTACCAGGAGCTCGTCTCCCTGATGGGTCCCGAGACCGAGCTTGAGCTCAAACCCCAGAAGATCCTGATGGCAGGTCTGCAGGGCTCCGGGAAGACGACAACGACGGGCAAACTCTGCCGGTATCTTCAGCGGAAAGGGATGAAAGTTGGAGCAATCTGCTGCGACAACTTCCGGCCAGGTGCATTTGTTCAGCTTCAGACCCTCTGTAAGAAGATTAATGTCCCGGTCTATGGCGATCCAAACGAGAAGGATGCCCTGAAGATCGTCAGAGACGGCCTCACGGCTCTCCGTGATGTTGAGGTTATCATCGTCGATACTGCCGGCCGCCATGCCCTTGAAGATGATCTCATCGAGGAGATCATGCAGATCAACGACGTGGCGAAACCGACGCACCGGTGGCTCGTCATCGATGCGGCCCTTGGTCAGGGGGCGCGTGATCAGGCGAAGAGATTCCATGAGGCCATCGGTATTGATGGGGTCATCATCACGAAGATGGATGGGACTGCCAAAGGTGGCGGTGCCCTCTCGGCTGTTGCCGAGACGGGATCGGGCATCGTCTTCATCGGTTCCGGTGAGACGATCGACGATCTCGAGCGGTTCGATCCCGATGGATTCATCTCGAGGCTGCTTGGGATGGGGGATCTCCGTGCCCTCGTCGAGCGGGCTGAAGAGGTGATCGAGAGCGATGATCTCGATGTCAATGCAATGATGAAGGGGAAGTTTACCCTTCGTGATATGTACAAACAGCTTGAAGCCCTCAATAAGATGGGTCCGTTAAAGCAGGTTCTCTCGATGCTTCCTCTCGGTAATATGAATCTTCCCGGGGAGGTCTATGATGTCACCTCTGTGAAGATGCAGCGGTACCGGGTGATCATGGACTCGATGACGGATGCGGAGCTTGATGATCCATCTGTCCTTGGAACATCCCGGGTACACCGGATTGCATATGGTTCCGGATCGTCAGTTGACCAGGTCCGGGAGCTCATCAAATATTATAAGATGATGCAGAAGGCATTGAAAGGTTTCAAGGGAGGAGGACGCTTCTCCATGAACCGGATGATGAAGCAGTTTGGCGGTGACAGGCTCGGATAGTTTCAGGACCGGGCTATCCTTTTTACTTCCATAAAAGCTTCATTTGTCAGCCTCCCTTTCTTTGAGAGTATCTTTCGTACGGGTATCCAGGTCTGATCGGTGGTGAGGATGTAGCTCTCATCGAAGAGGTCAAGACCACCTTCCTCAAAGTCGTCGAGATCGATCCTGATCGACGGGATCCTGTCTGCCGGCCGGCTTGTGCAGGGTACAAGGAGGAGCTGGTTATCCCCGGCCGAGAGGACGACCGCCGGCCTGTTTTTGTTCCCCCTGCCATCGTGGAACGGGAATGGTGCAATAACGACATCACGCGGATTATAGGTTCCCATTATCTCTCTCTCCCGTTTGGTATCTGCATCCATACCTCTCCATATCATTAAGCGGCTGTCCATCAATATAATTAAGCTATACCTTCCTGGTTTGTGGCACAAACACCCTCCAGGAGTCCAGTGTGGAATCATTATGCGACGGTTTGCAATTATTGGCCATCGTGCCGTCACGGATCCGGGTTTTTCCCTCAATGATATGCCCGGAAGTGCAGGGAGGATGGATGTCCTCTGCCGCTGTGTGAATACCTCCTTCTTCCTCTCCCATGACCTGAGACGGGATGTTGAGTGTTACCTCATACTCAAAGGTGGAGAGGAGACGACGGTCCGCTTCTCCGGAGAGAGGGTCAGATCACTCAATCCTGATGAACGGAGCAGTGGAGCCCTCATCAAAAAAGCCCTTGCAAAGCCCTGTGGGGAAGAGTTTACCGAATCATCACCGGGGGTCTCGGTACGGCGTGGCGGCCTGGAGAGGCTTCTGACAGAATACCCGTTTGCCATCCTTGATGAAGGGGGTACCGATATCCGGTCTGCAGAGGTGATTCCTGAGAACCTCATCCTCTCTGATCATCAGAACTTCACCGAAGAAGAGGAGATACTGGTTGCTGATCTTCCACGCATCTCGGTCGGGCCAAAGGTCCTGCATGCCGATCATACGATCACCATCGTCCTCAATGAGGCGGATCGGAGGGGATTGTAATGGATATCCTCTCTTTGACCGGGAGAATTCTTGAATATGGACCGATCTGCGATCACTGTCTCGGCCGGCTCTTTGCAAAGCGATCGTTTGGGATCTCAAATGATGAGCGGGGTCACGCCCTCCGGCTGAGCCACGCACTTGCAGAGAATCACCGCTTCACCCCCTACGAACCCGGAACCTGCAGCGTCTGTATGGATCTCTTCACTGAGATTGATGTGTGGGCTGAGCGTGTTGCGGCTGCTCTTTCCGGCATCGATCATGAGACCTTCGTCATCGGGACCCGTGTCCCTCCCATGATGGCAGAATCCGAGGAGATGCTCTGGAGTGATTTCTCCTTATCAGATCCCGAACCGCTGAAATCTGAGATGAACCGTGAGGTCGGAAAGGCGGTTGCCAGGATCACCGGAAAGCGTGGTGAGACGAAGAATCCCGAGGTGACCATCATCCTCAATATTCCTGAAGAGATCGTTGAGGTACAGATCGCTCCGGTCTTCTTTTATGGACGATACAGAAAACTTGAGCGTGGAATCCCCCAGACACACTGGGACTGTCGCGCATGCCGTGGATCCGGCTGTGAGGTCTGCGGGGGATCGGGGAGGCAGTATCCCGATTCGGTGGAAGAGCTCATCGGAAGACCGGCTGTGGAGTTATTCAGGGCAGAAGGGGCTCTCCTGCATGGTGCCGGCCGGGAAGATATCGATGCGCTGATGGTCGGATCCGGCCGCCCCTTCATCATGGAGATTCTCTCTCCGACCCATCGTGGTGTTGATCTGAAGACTCTTGAATCTGCCATCAATCAGTCAGCGAATGGCAGGGTCGAGGTCTCGATTGAGCGATGGAGTGCGAGGCGTGAGGTGGAAACCCTTAAATCGCACAAAGCGCATAAAACATACAGGATTCTGGTCGATATTGACGGCCACACGTCCCTTGATGAGGTCAGAAAAGCCCTGGATACCCTGAATGGGGCAGTTATCCATCAACGCACCCCCCGCCGTGTTGCACATCGGAGGGCAGATCTTGTCAGGGAACGTATGGTCGTTCAGATAGAGTGTCTGGATGTGGAGGATGGCCGGTACCTGATCGAAGTGGTTGGTGAGGCCGGTCTTTACATCAAGGAACTCATATCAGGGGATGGCGGGAGGACGACCCCCAGCCTCTCAGAGATCCTCGGTATACCAGCACTGGTCGTGACACTTGATGTCACCTCTGTTGAGGGTATGCCTGAGAATGGAGACGAATAATCATGGCATTACATAACGGTCCACGGAAGAAGACACGATATAAGTTCAAGAAAGCACTCAGAGCACGTGGTCTCCCACCAGTTACCTCTGTCATCCAGCAGTTTGACGAGGGGCAGAAGGTTCACATTGTTGTGGAACCAAGTATCCACAAAGGGATGCCGCACCGGAGGTTCCATGGAAAGACCGGAACGGTTATCGGTCAGCGGGGTCAGGCATGGGTCCTTGAGATCAAAGACGGAAACGCAACGAAGACCGTCATTGCACGACCACAACATCTAAAAGCGCAGAAATATTAAATAGACGTAATCTGGTGATTGTCATGAAAGTCAAGGCACTTATTAGCGAGGAGAGGGTTACCCTTCCGGAGATCCGTGAAGAACTTCTCAGGATTGAGGCTTCACGCCTGGAGTCCGGAAAAGAGATGTCCTACGAGCTGAAGAAGAGCATCGAACATGTCAATCACCTCGCAAAAATCTCGTCAGAAGCTTCAAGGGAGCTCGTCTCCGTACTGCTTGGCATGGAGAAGATGAAACCGGATATCGCATACCGGATCGCAAACCTGATGCCCGTCAACAGAGATGAGCTCCGTGCAGTGTATGCAAAGGAACGCTTCACCCTGACGCCTGAAGAACTCGACTCGATCCTTGATCTCGTTTCATCAAAGCGGTGATGTGGTATGAGAGTGAGGGAGGAGAAGAAAGAGAATCAAGCGTTAGCGATTGATGTACTGCAACATGGGTACGCAGACGATCCCCGTCCGATTGTCAAGCGTGAACCTGTGGTTATTGCAGTTGGTGTTGATCAGTTCAAACTCCTTGAGATCATTCCAAAGACCATCGATGTGGACATCCATGAGATGCTCTATATCGGTGATGGGGAGCGTCCGAAGGTTGAACGGGTGAAACGGCGGCTGAAATACGAGGAGCTGACATCAACAGCCCGTATTGAACTTCCCTTTGCAATTGAGAAGATCGTCTCTCAGAATGAGGCACGCTTTATTGAGTTCTTCAATAAATCCGTACCGATAAGTCTGAAGCTTCATATGCTCCACCTTCTCCCCGGTATCGGGAAGAAGCTGCTCTCTGAAATCCTTGATGCGCGCCAGAAGGCACCGTTTACAAGCTTTGAGGATATCAGGAGTCGGATTAAGGCGATGCAACACCCTGAGAGGATGATTGCTGAACGCATTCTTGAGGAGATTATGGATCCGAGCGTCAAATACCATCTCTTCACTTCACGATGAGAGCCCGGCTGGATCAGCATTTTCTTACAGATCCCCTGGCAGTCGGGCGGATCGCAGGTGCGGTTCCGGTGAGTGGCCGCCGGGTCCTTGAGATCGGTCCGGGCGGGGGTATTCTGACCCGTGCCCTCCTTGATCGGGGGGCGACCGTCATCGCAGTTGAGATTGATGGCTCTCTCGTCTCCGATCTTCAGGTTCGTTTCGCAGATGAGATTGCTGCCGGCCGCCTCATCCTTCTTCATGGTGATGCGACCCGGTGCGATCTCCCTGCATTTGATATCGTCGTTGCCAATCTTCCGTATTCGGCCTCTTCTCCGATCACATTCCGCCTTCTCTCGATTGGGTTTGAGGTCGCTGTCCTGATGTACCAGTGGGAGTTTGCCCGGCGTATGCTCACCCCGGCGGGTATGCCCGATACAAGCCGCCTCTCGGTGATGGTGCAGACCTATGCGAAGGTCAAACCCCTCCTTGAACTCCCTCCCGAGGCCTTCTCCCCGCCGCCAGAGGTCTGGTCGATGGTCGTCCGGCTTACCCCGACGGATCCCCCGGTCCCTATCCATGATCATATGGCGTATGCGGATCTTGTCCGGGTGCTCTTTTCCCACCGGAGAAAGACCATCAGAAACTGCCTGAAATCAGCCCGGGGCATCTTTGGCTCCGACCTGATTGATGATCTCATAGAGAGCCTTGATGATGCAACCCTTGCGATGCGGCCGGAGAACCTGTCTCTGGAGGCGTTTGCAGAGATGTCAAATGCCCTTGCAGACAGAGAGTAATGCGTATCTATGTCCCCCTATCACCCCGAGGTCTACTCCCCTGCAGAGGATACCCATCTCCTCCTTGAGGCGGCACGCCGGGCTCTCCGTCCGGGAGATCAGGTGCTTGAGATAGGGACGGGAAGCGGCGAAATCTCGTATGGTCTGCTTCCCATAGCCGAAAGGGTTGTGGCGACAGATATCAATCCTCATGCCGCCGGGATGGCGTATTCCCGTGGTGTTCCGGTCATCAGGACCGATCTCTTCTCCGGTATCAGGGGCCGGTTTGATCTCATCATCTTCAATCCTCCGTATCTCCCGACGACTGCGGAGGAGCGGATGGATGACTGGCTGGAATATGCACTTGATGGCGGAGAGGATGGAAGAAGGACAATTCGACGCTTCCTTGCGTCTGCTCCTGATCACCTGACCATACAGGGCAGGATTCTTCTCCTTATCTCTTCCCTGACCGGTATTGCAGAGGTGACCACCCTCTTTACCGAAGCGGGAATGATCGCTTTTACCGTTGCAGAAGAAGTATGTGAAGGCGAGAAGCTCATCGTCCTGCTTGGTATGCGGGATCTCTGCCGGGTATGACTTCCTATCCCTGTTCTGCCGGGCAGAACCGGCAGAGCGCATAGAGCACCTCATCCGCCCGATCCCGGACAGGGCAGTAGATCACCCCTCCCTTCTCCTGCACCCGGAGCCCTCCGGGAAAGGGCGTTCCAACCGGGTGGACCGATTCATGAAGCACGAAGATGCGAAACGCAGAGAGGAGATAGTAGAGGAGTCTCCCCATCGGGGTCATGTGTGCACTCCCCGCATGATTCGGTTGGAGGCAGGCCTCTTTCATCGTATGGCAGTATGTCAGAAAAACCACCTTATTATGGAGATGATCCTGCAAATATCTCATCTTTCTCTCTCTCTTCATCAGGAGAATCCTGTGGTATGTCCCAAATATCTGCTCGGATGTATATTCAGAGAGTTCCTCACGATAGTCTGGTGGCAGGTTTCTAATCTCCTGCTTCAGGGCAGAAGCAATCTCCATCAGGTCATAGGGTGTGTAATTGAGCAGCTCCTCTGCGATCAGATCACCCAGGTCAGATCGCGTCTCTGCTCCCATCAGGCGTGATGTGATCGCTTCTATCTCCTCTCTAGCCGGCTCTCCCTTCAGCTTCAGCCTGCCTGTCTGACTGTGCACGAGTTATTCACCGCCTGATATCCACATTATGCCTGATTCTTCTGCAAATATGAAATCGATCTCTTCTCATCCAAAGAATAGTATAGCATGAAGGAGGATAAGTACACCGATGGCCAGAGGATTGACTGTTGCTGAGAAGATATTCTCACGAAGATGTCACAGGGAGAAGAAGGCTGGTGATGTCGTTATGGCGCCAATAGACGCCGCAATGATTCATGACATCACCGGACCCCTTGCTATTACCCAGTTTTGGGAGATGGGGGGAGAACGCGTCTTTGATCCCGAGAAGATCATTCTCCTTTTCGATCACCAGATCCCTGCCGATTCCATTCCGGCTGCAAAAAATCACGTGATGATGCGGGCATTTGCCGAGGATCAGGGAATTGTTAATTATGATCTCCGTGAAGGTGTCTGCCACCAGGTTGCTCTTGAGAAAGGGCGGGTCGCTCCTGGCGATATCGTTGTCGGGAGTGACTCCCATACCTGCATGTACGGAGCTGTCGGGGCATTTGCAACCGGTATCGGATCGACCGATATGGGGTTTGCCCTCAAGTTCGGTGCCCTGTACTTCCGGGTCCCCGAGAGTATCAGGGTTAAAGCAGAAGGCCGGTTCTCACCCAGGGTCGGCCCCAAGGATCTCATCCTCAGGCTTACCGGTGATATCGGTGCAGATGGTGCCACCTACCGTGCGCTCGAGTTTGGTGGATCTGCTTTTAACGAGATGGATATGCCGGGCAGGATGACCTGCTGTAATATGGCAATCGAGATGGGTGGGAAGGCAGGGATCGTCCCCCCTGACGAGGTGACACTGGCGTATCTGAAGGAACGGAGGTCGTTTGATCCCGTCGATATCGCACCTGATCCGGATGCCGTCTATCTTGATCAGCGGTCATATGATGTCGCTGATCTCTCACCACAGGTTGCCGTTCCCCATAATGTCGATAATGTCGTCTCCGTTGAGGAGGTTGCAGGACGAAAGGTCGATCAGGTCTTCATCGGCTCCTGCACAAACGGCAGGTTTGAGGATATGCAGGAGGCTGCCGAGGTCCTGGGTAACGAGACCTTCTCTGATAAGGTGCGGGTGATCATCATCCCGGCATCCCGTGACGAGTATCTCAAGACCCTCCGTGCAGGGCTCATCGAACGGTTCGTCGAGGCAGGCGCTCTTGTCGAGGCGCCCTGCTGTGGTCCGTGCATGGGTGGGGCATTTGGTCTCCTTGCACCGGGTGAAGTCTCCCTCTCAACATCCAACCGGAACTTCCGGGGACGGCAGGGAAGTACGGAGGCTGAGGTCTATCTCTCATCCCCGGCAACGGCTGCGGCAAGTGCCCTGTATGGTGAGATAACTGATCCGAGGGGGGTGTAATGGCGATGCGTGTCTGGAAATTTGGCAACGATATCGATACGGATGCAATCATACCGGGTCGTTTTCTGACGATCTATGATGAAAAAGAACTTGCCTCACATGCGTTTGAGGGAACCCGTGACGACTTTTCAAAGCAGGCTGAAGAAGGGGATATCATCGTCGGTGGCCGCAACTTTGGCTGTGGCTCGTCACGTGAGCATGCACCCCTTGCTATCCGGGGCTCCGGTGTCCGGGTGATCGTCGCTGAGTCGTATGCGAGGATATTTTATCGAAATGCCATTAATACCGGACTTCTTCCGCTTGTCTGTGAAGATGCCGGAGCTATTGCGGATGGGGCAGAACTGATTGTAAATACGGATGAAGGATATATTGAGTCGGCCGGGAAGCGATACCCGATCGATCCTGTTCCGGAATTCCTTCTTGAAATAATAAAAGCGGGGGGGCTCGTCGCCTATGCGCGGGCGCACCCGGAGGTGAAGACATGCACAGAGTAGCACGTATAGATGGAGATGGAATCGGACCTGAGATCATTGATGCAGGAGTCACTGTCCTGGATGCCGCCGGTGAGCGGTTCAACTTTGATATCGACTGGGTCAACTTCGATATTGGATCGGAACGGTACCTCAGGACCGGAGAACTTCTGACCGAGGAAGATATCACCGGTCTTGAAGCCTGTGACTCGATCTATTTTGGTGCATTGGGCGATGATCGCGTCAAACCCGGCATTATTGAGAAGGGTATTCTCCTTGCCCTCAGGTTCCATTTTGACCAGTATATCAATCTCCGCCCGATCAAGCTTCTGGATGGCGTCACCACACCCCTTGCCAACAAGAAGCCCGAGGATATCGATTTCCTTGTTGTGAGGGAGAATACCGAGGACTTCTATGTCGGTATCGGATCACGGTTTACTGGATCTGAGAAGACGAGCCTTGAGGTGATCCGCAATCTCTACTCCATCAAATTCGGCGTTGATGTTGAGAGTGATGCGACGGAGGTCGCCTACCAGATCGGCCTCATCACCAGGGAGGGTGCAGAGCGGGTCATCAATTATGCCTTTGAGCGTGCCCAGGAGAGGGAGAAGAGCTGCACATCGGTTGATAAGGCCAACGTCCTCTCCGACATCTACGGACTCTGGCGTGAGGTCTTCACCTCGGTTTCGGGCAGATATCCTGATGTCAAGACCGATTTCACCTTTGTCGATGCGGTGACGATGTGGTTTGTCAAGAACCCTGAATGGTTCGATGTCGTTGTCACCCCGAATATGTTTGGGGATATCATCACTGACCTTGGAGCGATGATTCAGGGGGGCCTTGGTCTCGCACCCGGTGGAAACATCAACCCTGATGGAATCTCAATGTTTGAGCCGATCCATGGCTCTGCCCCGAAGTACAAAGGGATGAATATCGCAAACCCCCTTGCGACGATCTGGGCCGGCGCACTTCTGCTTGAGAATATCGGGGAGAAAGAAGCTGCTGATGCCGTCATCAGAGGAATCGAGTCATCGATTATCGCCGGCCATGTCACAAAAGATATGGGTGGCAGCCAGTCGACGAGCAGTGTCGGCGACTGGATAGCAGAACAGATCAGAACCGGCGCATAACTCCTGCTGCCAATGATGCTGCGACGATCCCTGCGATGATGATTGCAGGGGCCGGCGCACTCTGCTCAGGCGGTGTCGGAACAGGCGATACCCGGAGATCAGGAGTCGGGACCGGTGGGGCAGGTTCCGGTGTGGTGAGTGGCTGAAGCTCTTTCACAATACCGGACGTCTTCCCCGGATAGACGGTGGTATACTCCTGATAACTGTAATACCCCTCTTTCTCTATTGTTATCAGGTGGGCGCCCAGGTCGGTCCGTGCGATAATGAGGCTCCCGTCCTCATCTGTCACTCCGACATAGTTCTGATTCTGCAATACAACCGCTTCCGGATGTGTGGTGATGACGATGTTTCCGGTATTTCGGAAAACAGTTCCTGTTCGTGCAAGTTCCGGCTCAAGCCGGACGGTTGCACCCGGTGTAATGTAGGCGACCCCGTCCCAGTTCTGGTAGTTTGGCCTCCTCACAGAGATCCGGGTCAGTCCGGGTCTGAGTTCGCTGATGGTGATGGGGGTGTAGCCCCGGAACTGGCCCGTGATATAGACCTCGGCGTTGCCAGGGTCTGAGATGATCTCAACAGATCCCGTCTCTGCTGCATTGACGGGGGAGATAAGGATGAGCAGGGAGATCAGAATTCCCACGATCAGGATGGGCGTATGGATATGCATATCTTCTGTAATGGTATTGATCCAGATAATGCTTCGTTAGGATGGATAGGTGATTCTGATCCTCTCCTTATCCTCGCATCTGGATGCCGCCGTTTACAATTTGACTCCAGGCTCTATCCCTGAAGATACGCCATAGCGGCATCAATGGAGGGATGGATGGAAAAGATGGATGAAAAACCGGTCAGTCTGAAGATCTTCTCAACATCCGGACGGAGGGAGCAGAGGATGATATGCCGGTCCTCTTTTGCCAACCCTTTTTCGATGGTAAGCAGGACGCGAAGGCCGCCACTGCTGATATATGTCAGTTCACTCCCGTCGATGATGACCGGGCCGTCCCCGCCCTCTGCATATCCCCGGAGTTTCTCTTCAGCGTCGGGGGCGTTGGAAGAGTCGATTCTGCCGGATACTTTCAAAAATCGGATATTCTGTATCTCTGTCGGTGTGATCTCCATCTTCGATCTCCTGAATTGTACTCTCTCTGCTCTGGTACTACAAAAAATATCAGCATCCGGTCCGGACCATGGCATTGGATCGAGACGCACTCACTCCCGTGATTACCGGGATGACGGGCTCGCTACTATGACAGCCCCCTCATTCCTTTATGATGATCCCATACCAGGGATAAGCATTGGCACCATAGAAAAAATTATGTTCTTGCTATTCCTAACCGAAGGTTAACCACACACCCTGTGTGGTCTGGAGGTACAAACTATGGTATGGCGTAGGCGAAGATATCCGTTCGGCTCACTTGGCCATGAGATTGATGAGATGATGGGAGAGATGGAGACCCGTTTCCAGGATCTCTTCTCCGGAGGCAGGACACTGCTCCCTGAGGGGGGGGCGGCAGATCGCCTTATCCCGGCTGTCAGAGGGGAGTTCCGGGTTGATGTCTGTGAGCATGAGGGCGACGTTGTCGTCGTCGCGGATCTTCCGGGAATCGAGAAGGAGCAGGTCAATGTCCGGCTCCATGATCCACGGACCCTTGAGATATCAACAGAACGGCGGGAAGAGAAGAAGGAGGAAGAGGAGAACTACTTCATGAGGGAGCGAGTCTATGGATCGATGCGCCGCGTCGTCCGCCTCCCTGGCGATGTTGATGAGGAGAGTGCACAAGCTTCCTTTAAAAACGGAGTCCTTGAGATCCGGCTGAAGTTGTCCGAGAAGGAGACAGGAAGGACAATTCCTGTCAACTGATACTTTTTTAAAGACCGATGCTTTGATGGTGTTTTGTGGGAATATCAATACCAATGGAGAAGAAGAAGGTCAGTGACTATATGACCTACGACGTTGTGACGGTCGAGGCGGCTGGAACGGTAAAGGATGTTATCTCCCATATCAGATCGACTCATCATGACGGTTTTCCTGTCGTCCGGGGAAAGAAGGTCGTCGGTTATATCTCCGCACGGGATATCATCGGGGTCCATCCATCAACCCGTATCGACCAGATCATGTCACGCCACCTGATCGTTGCCGATCCCGAGATGTGCATCACCGATGCGGCACGGGTCATCTTCCGATCAGGCATTCAGAAACTCCCGGTAATCGACGAGAAGAACGAACTCGTCGGTATCATCTCAAATGCTGATGTTATCCGCTCCCAGATTGAGCATGTATCCCCGGAGAAGGTCTTTAACTTTATGAAGACCCTCACCAAGCTGTACGGGATCGAACCGACCCTTGACCGGGGCATGATTCCCGTCGACAAGCTCCGGCCGACCCAGGCAAAGATCTATCAGGATGAACTTGAGGGGAGGATGTACGAGATCAGAAAAGGTCTGGCCGAACCTGTCATCGCTGTCAGGCAGCCGGGGAAGCTGATCATGGTGGATGGCCACCATCGCGCCGTTGCTGCCAAGCGGCTCGGCATCAGGCATCTGGAGGCGTATATCATCGATATAACCGAGGATATCGAGCTTGGGCTGGAGAGGACGGCTAATACCATGAACCTTCACTCACTCGATGATATTGTGGTTCTGGACTATGCCAGACACCCACTCGTTGCTATCACCCACCGGCTTGTACCACATAGCTGAAGCAGGGGTTCTATGACCCCTCATGCCGGGTGTCATATGCATCATTCAGGACGTACTCTTTTACCACTGTCCCTGGCTGAACGTTAACCTCAGGCCAGAGCCGGGTTCGTGAATGGACGACGACCCCCTCTCCTATGGAAGCACGTGGACCGATGACGGTATCATTCTCAATTGAGCAGCCATCTCTGATGACAACATCATTGTCGATGATACTCCCGCTGATTGTTGAACCGGTCCCGATCCTGACTCCTGAGTATATGGATGATGAGAAGATCTTGGAGCCATTTGAGATCACACAGTGATCTCCGATGGATGTGTAGGGGCCGATGATAACATCCTCTCCAATCGTTGCCCCCTCTCCGATGGAGACCGGGCCGATGATGCGTGATCGTGATCCCAGAGAGATGGCGTCACCAAACCGGACAGGTCCTGTGATCTGTGCATCCCTGACAGAGAGGGTTCCCTTGATTGTTGTCATACCGATATCAGCCAGTTTCCAGCGTTCCGCCTGCCTGAGCATCGATGGGGATCCGACATCGGTCCAGTTTCCCCTGGCAAGCCAGCCCTTGATGGTCCTGCCATCATGCATCAGGGCCGGGAAGAGATCCCGTGCGAAGTCAAACTTTCTGCCGGTGGGGATGTAATCAAAGATCTCAGAATTGCAGACATACATTCCTGTGGATGCGAGATTCGAGAAGATCTCACCGGGAGAAGGCTTCTCTTTGAACCTGCGGATGGTGAAGGTTGCATCAAGTTCTGCAATCCCGTATTCAGATGGATCGTCGATGCTGATCAATCCGATTGAGGTGATGGCACCGTTCTTTTTGTGTTCACGGTAAAACTCAAGGAGGTTAATATCTGTAACATGGTCTCCTCCGACGACAAGGAAGGGTGTTCCCTCAAGGTATTCCTCTGCATTCTTGACTGATCCGGCGGTTCCAAGCTTTGTCTTCTCCTCGACATAGGTGATATCTGCAGAGTAGAGCGATCCGTCACCAAGCGCCTCCCGTATCCGATCCCCCAGATAGCCAAGTGTGATGACGATATCAGTAAAGCCGAGGTTGGCGAGATGAATGACCAGATGCTGGATCGAGGGAACCCCTCCGATGGGAATCGTCGGCTTTGGCCTCTCAAAGGTCAAAGGGCGGAGACGGGTCCCCTCCCCCCCACACATGATACAGACTTTCATGATAATGAGATGGTCATCATTTCCAGTTAATAGTGGTGTTTTGACCTGCCATACTCTTATCTACCCGGAGCCAGAGAGGAATGATATGGAGTCGGAGTTTTCCTGTACCCTCTGCGGGCGTTGCTGCAATGGGTTTGGACGGTATATCAGAATCGATCAGCAGACTGGCACTACGTACCGGTGCACCCTCACCCTGACCAGGGAGACATTTCGTGCAATTCCGGATCCCGGAAGATCGGATCTTCTGAAGGATCGGTCATATTTCAGAGATCATCCACATGCATGTCCTTTTCTCAGAAAGGAAGCTGAAGAGAGGATTATTTGTACTATCCATGGATCACGCCCCCGCTTTTGCCGTGAGTATGTCTGCTGCACCGGAAGAATCGGACGTGATGATATCGTATGTGGTGAGATGAAGGGACGCAGGGATATCAAAACCGATGATCCTGATCTAACGAGGCGGTGGTCAGAACTCGTTTCGCTGTATGGAGGGTCTGATGACACTGTCTGGAAGCAGAAGGTTCAGGAAGCATTACAAAAAGACGGGTATACGGTGGTTTATTATGGATGATGCCCGCCTGAGAATTCTGGTCGTTGAGAACGGTATGGTTGCCTGCCTGCCAAAGAAACCTGTTACACTTGATCGGTGCCGCTTCTGTGTTCACTCGACGCATTTTGAGGCAAAAGGGAAGAAGGTGGTCTCCCCTGCCCGTGCGTACTGTTCAAGGAGCGGGGCTTCAGAAGAGGTTAACCTCAAAACTGTGACAAAGGTCTGGTGTGACGATCTGCAGGGGGAGGGTTTTCGGAGTATCATGTCGATCATCAGCTGATCATTCAGATACCTTTCCAGAACTCCCACCAGCGGCGGCTCTCTTTCTGAACAGGTCTGCTCTCCTTCTGATGTCTCAGATCAAGGATGTGATGGATAACCCTGATCTCCTTCTTCAGGTCGCTGACTGTTGCCGTCAGGTCATCAATGGATCTTTTGATCACCTTCACTTCCTGAAAACCCCGCTCCTGCTGTATCGGAATGAATCCCTTCTCTTCGGAATACTTGATGATGCCCGCCTCAATAAGTCTGAGAATTGCTTCATTTCGA
This sequence comes from Methanocalculus alkaliphilus, assembly GCF_024170505.1. Lineage (NCBI taxonomy): Archaea > Methanobacteriati > Methanobacteriota > Methanomicrobia > Methanomicrobiales > Methanocalculaceae > Methanocalculus > Methanocalculus alkaliphilus. The sequence goes on along the minus strand of NZ_JALJYG010000003.1, from coordinate 80,568 downwards.
TCGACCCTCATCTCCTGTGCAAACTGTTCAATCTGATCTGACAGTTTGCTCTCCAGTGTAAATGACATCCGTGTTGTCATTTCCTGCCATCATCCCCGTTGTTCAATGCGATGATCGCCTCCATGTCAAGGTGCCTCTCAAAATGGCGGGCGAGCTCTTCGTATGGATCGATGTATATCTCTTCGGAATATGATAATCCCTTTCTCTCATGCAGGTATCTGAGAAGGGCGAGAGCGGCATTTCTGTTCTGAAAGAGCCCGTGCAGATATGTCCCAAAGACCATTCCATCATCACTGGATGCCCCCTCTCCGGAGAAGGCCTGATTTCCACCCTTTCGTACTGTCTCACCCATATGGATCTCATATCCCCTCACTTCCCCGATACCGGAGAGGATGGGTCCGATCGGCTCTGCCTGGCGGACAACCTGGATTGTTGTCTTTTTGTATTCGGAAAACCGTGTCTCAACCGGGAGGAGGCCAATGCCTGTATATACCCCCCGGCGACCTGATTCTATCGCATCATCGATGATCTGCTCCCCAAGCATCTGGTATCCCCCGCAGATTCCAATCACCGGGATGCCTCGTTCATGTGCCTTCCAAATCTCCTGTATTGTCCCTTTCTCCCTGAGCTCTTCCAGATCCTCAACAGAATTTTTTGTACCCGGAATGATGATACAGTCATATGGCTCAAGTGTGCTGCCGGGGACGACATATTCTACTGAAGCACCCCGTTCCAGCGACTCAAAGTCGGTGAAGTTGGAGATCCTTGTGAGGCGGATGATACCAATGCGTATCGGTGACCCTGATGCGCGCTTATCATTCAATGAGAGGGAATCCTCGCTTGGAAGCTGGAGATCTGTATACGGGACAAGCCCAAGGACCGGAACACCGCAGATAGATTCAACCATCCTGATGCCTGATTCGAATATTCCGGGATCACCCCTGAATTTGTTAATGATTATACCGGCAACGAGTCTGCGGATATGTGGTGGGAGGAGTTCCATCGTTCCATAAAGCTGTGCAAAGACCCCCCCTCTTTCAATATCGGCAACCAGGATAATTGGAATGTTGAGTCGTTCTGCAAGCCTGATATTGGCGATATCCCGATCATAGAGATTCAGCTCTGCCGCACCCCCCGCTCCTTCACATATCACACAGCCCGTCTCCTTATCGAGCCGTTCATACGCGGAGACGGCTATCTCAAGGAGCGCATCGGTCTCCTTATAGTATTCTCGTATTGGCAGATCCTTATAGGGCTTTCCAAGGACGATCACCTGCGAAATGCTCTCCCCCTTGGGCTTAAGCAGGATCGGGTTCATATCCGCTGAGGGTTCACGACGGGCTGCGGCTGCCTGCATCGCCTGTGCTATTCCGATCTCGGCACCATCTCCGGTGACATATGAGTTTAAACTCATATTCTGCGCTTTAAAGGGAGTGACTGTATATCCACGGTCGGAGAGCGCACGGCATATTCCTGCAACAGTTACACTCTTTCCGACGTGTGAGGCAGTTCCAAGCACGATAAGCGACATATTTCCATACGTACTCTTTCTATGAAGATAAAAAAGGGGGTCATCAATGGGGCATGAAATCCCTCTTTTACCGGATACAATAAATAGAGATGAACGTCCAGTAATGGTTAATGAACAGTGGCATATGCCCAAAATGTGGACTTCCAAAGGAACTTTGTATCTGTGAAGAGGTAGCTAAGGAACAGCAGAGGATCCTCGTCAAGATTAACCGGCGACGGTACGGTAAGGAAGTAACCGTCGTTGACGGACTTGATCCATATGAGATTGATCTTGAAGACCTCTCGAAGTTCCTGAAAGGCAAACTTGCCTGTGGAGGAACCGTTAAAGGGAATACCATCGAGCTGCAGGGAAATCACCGTGACAGGGTGAAGGACCTCCTCTCGCAGAAGGGGTATAAGATTGATAATATAAATTAACCACTTACCGCTTTTTTTCTCTATTCAGGGTCTTCTTTCAGATGAGAAAACGAAAGACCATCCAGCCGATAAAGACCATAACCGCAGAGAACTTTAATCCGGCAAGCGCTCTTCCCTCACCCATCTGCCCTGCGACAAGACCTGAGAAGAATCCCTGCAGGATGACGGCATGGGAGAATATGCGTTTATAAAAATCGATATCAATCGCTGCCATGAAGCCGGCGCCAGCACCGGATGCCTGCGCCGATTCACCTGCAGCCGCCATCGTCTCAAGGAACGTACTCGTCAGGACACCGATGACGAACATATAGACGAAGAATGAGATGATGATGATGACGATATAGATGAACATATTATTGAGCCGTTCTGTTTTGAGGTTGACGAACTCATAGGTGTCGATGGCTGCGGCACGTAGGACATTGGAGATGTCCCCCCCTGCCTTACTCGCCTTTGCAATCAGTTCGACACTCCGTGTTGCAAGTGGGGTTCGGATAGCCTCACCGAACCGGAATATCGCCTCAACAAATGGGACATTCCATGACATCTCCTGATCCAGCTGCCGAATGTGTCTGGTCAGGGCTCCATACTCTGCCTGAGCGACGAGATGGACGGCACCAGGGAGTGTCATCCCTGATTCGTTCATTCCTGCAAGATCCCGGAAGAAGTTTGGAAGTGCCGCTTCCAGGCTTCTCTGGCGCCTGTCCTCAATGAAGTCGAGGATGGAGAGGGGAGTGATGATGATGAGAAGAGCAACAATCAGAACGTCGTCGATGATTGTGGTTCCAAATACCATCTCTGTTCCATAACGCCGGGTGCTGATCAGAACCCAGATGAACGATAATACCAATGCAATCGGGACGGTAAGATAGAGGCTGTGAAGGGGACTTTTGATAAGTGAACGGAGAGGATGGCGGATAAATCCCCGGAACCCCTGGTCCTCTGCCCGTTTCTCGTCGATCTTCCTGCGGATTATCAGATCAGGCGACTCTTCTGCCTCGCTCCTGTTCCTTCGAAGAAGATCCCTCATCTCAGGCCTCCGGTGTCATCGAACTAATCATCACAAGAAACATCACACTGCCAAATGGCATGATCAGGTAGATGATCACAAAGAGGAAAAGCGGGTTGCTTGTCCCAGAGAGCATCGACATAACGGACTGGAGGATGACAAGGAAGAGGGTTCCGGCAACCAGTGCTGTCACATAGGATTCGGAGATGAGTCCAAGCGTCTCAAGAAATGCCTTCTGCTCGTGTCGGTTCTCAATTGCATACTGATTTGCCTTCTGTTTAAAATAATCCGTGAGATTGCTCCCGCTGGTAATTGCGCCCATTGCTCCCTGAAGAAATTCTTTTAAACGCTCACTTGGTGTTGTCGTTGAGACGACCCTGAGAGCATCGATGAGGTCCCGGCCAAAGAGATCTATCTCACGTGCGATATGCCTGGCTTCAGTCGAACTCTCCCCATAGACCGGAGACTCTCCAAGGAGACGAAAGATCTCGGCTGGTGTAATGCCCGCCGTGGACATTGCTGTAATATAATTGATTGCGTGGGGGAGGGTGGTATCGATCTTTCGCCTTCTCTCTCCAGCCATAATGGATGGGTAGATGAGGTAGAAGAGATAGGTGAACCCTCCGATAATGATGAGTGAGAGGATCGTGATGAAGATCGTACCAGCGATTAACCCGTACTGTGCATATTCATAGAAGAATCCTGGTAGTGTTCCCTGGTACCTGATCAATTCGGGAAGTCTGAAGATATAGGTGCAGACTCCTGCTATGATGGCACCCACGAGTCCTGCAATAATTGACGTGATGGTTGCCGTTGAGAGGTAGACCTCAAACGGGACGCTGTGTCGTGCGGATATAAGGCTTCCAAGGAGTTCACTATGGCTTAAGCGCTTCTCCTTCATCCTCGAGCCGAGGAGATTGAAACAGAACCTCTCATACCTGTTCATAAAGATCTCTTCGTACCCGTCTGATAACGTCTTCTGGATTTCGGAAATACTCCATCAGGATGGCAGATACGTCATGATAATGCCGAATCTTGCGCACCCGCATCCATTCAAGCACTTCCTGCCGTCTTTTCAGCTCCTCCTGCATCCTTTCATCATTCCATCCCCGTTCCTCCATAATATCCTCGAGGATGAAGGATTTTCCAAGGTATGCGATCTCATCGGTTGCAGGCTTCCATCTGAAGACCTCGTTTGTAATGAGCTCATTTGTTCGGGGATCGATATCCAGTATCTCGATGATCTGTTTGTTTCTCCTGATCCTCTGACCGCCGACCCGTGCCTGCACCTGGACGGATACAAGGTTGAGTGCAGAGAGCATGTTCCTTGGAACATTCATCGGTGGGTTCTCAAGACGGTGGACGACACTTGCAACGGAGTCGGCATGGATGGTTGAGTACGTGATGTGGCCTGTACTCATCGCCTGAAAGAGGGTGAGCGCCTCCCGCCCCCGGACCTCTCCGACGAGGAGGTATTCGGGCCTCTGCCGTAATGCTGCCCTGAGAAGCTCATAGAGATCAATCTCCCCCCGCCCCCCGGTATCAAAGGAGTCCCGTGTTATACTTGGGATCCAGTTTGGATGCGGCAGTTTCAGCTCCCGCGTGTCTTCGAGGGTGATGATCTTGGCAAGCGGGGGCATGAAGAGCGATATTGCATTGAGCGAGGTCGTCTTCCCGGATGCAGTACCGCCTGCGAAGAGGCATGATTTTCCGCTCTCTACGGCAAGCCAGAGAAATGCGATGGAGAGAGATGAGAAGGTCTTCCACTCGATGAGATCGGTCGGGGTGATCGGCTCTTCCCGGAACTTCCTGATGGTGAATGTCGATCCGTGTGCGGTCACTTCAGTTCCAAGGGTCATCTGGATGCGCGACCCGTCGGACATTGTTGCATCCAGGATCGGCTCCGCAATGGAGATATACTTCCCGGCTCTCTGTGCAAGTTTTGTGACAAAAGAGTCGAGTTCTTTCGAATCCTTGTAGGTAAGGGTCGTCTTCATCGATTCATAACGTGTGTGATAGACGAAGATCGGCGCCATCAGCCCGTCACAGGAGATATCCTCGATATATACGTCATGCATGATCGGATCGATGAGGGCATCGCCAAGAAACTCGCGATCCATCCTGTAGAGGATCTTCTCTTCCTCTGCAGGGTCAAGATTGATTTCATAGTCTGCTATGATCCCCCGGCAGGCTTTCCGAAGGAGCTCCCTTGTTTCTTCTCTCGAAAGGCCCCGGGTGCTAATATCAAGGGTCTCGAAGAGTCTGCTTTTTATCTCATGATAAAACTCTTCCTCACCCTCTGTCAGGATCGGCTCAATCACCTGATAGGTATACTCATGCGAGACGATGTCGTAGAGTATCCGTATGTAGGCATAGGGGGGGTGTACAGGATATACCTCGATCTCCTCGACACCGGGGGGTGGCAGAAATGATAGATCGACGAGTGGACCATGCTTCTCAGGGGAGTACTCCTCATGCGTGCGACGCCGGATTGAGAAGAGATCAAGGAAAGTTCTCTTCTTTTCAGTATTCTTTTTAGCTGGCTTTTCTTCTGTCTGATGTTCCTGGTGCTGTGGAGCTTCTGATGAAGCGTGTGGTGCTATAGTATCAATTACCACCTCCTCCAGAGGGAGTGGGTGTGCGGTATGGTTTTTTTTCTTCACTGTTCGATCAGTATCATCTTGAATATCCTGATATTGCGTTTCCGGATACTGCTCAGGACCTCTATGTTCATTGATATCCTGCTCTTTCCCGGTGTGAGTGGATACAACACGTTCGTCAACAAGCTCCCCACGTTCGTCCATTGTGTCCAGGGACTCTTCGGAGATGATTGGTTCTTCTCTTCTTTTCCTGAAGAGAGATCTCCATCCCTTCTTCTCACCGCTCATTGCCCATCTCTTGGGATCAATACTTTTGTTTCGAGATCTCCACCCGGGAAATCGATGATGGATCGTGAGACAAGCCTGATACCATCACGTACCCTGCACTCATAGTTTCCACTAAGGAGCTTGAAGGTTACTTTTCCTCGGTGATCTGTTGTGTCTGTTGCACACATCCTGCTGTTGTTCCAGAGCTCGATACGAAGATCCTGGAGTGGGGTTTCAGGTGTTTCAATCCGTATTGTCAGTCTTCCAACACCGGTATCGGCCTCTGGTTTGAGATCTGTCTGAAGCTCAGTATTTATATTGACAAAGAGGCGTGCAGGATTGAAGATGCGTGCTCTTCCGGAGCGCTCCTCTGCCTCCTTGAGAGTAAGGGGGATGCAGCTGAAGATACCATCTGCCGGGAATCGGAGTATCGCAGTATCGCCATATATTGTACCAGCCGCATCGGTATATTCTGCACCACCTGGTTCTCCGGAGATGGTGATGACAGAGGCGATCATTCCACCCTCCTCACAACGTATCTCTCCGGTCATTTTGGTATTGAATGCCTCCTGTAAGCAATCATGGAGGTTTCTTATCATCCTTTCCTGCATATTCCTAGTGGTAATATCCTTCTCCTCCTCTTTATCAATTTTTTTATCTAAATTTAGTATGCTTTTCCTTTCTTGAACACCCTTGTAATTAAGAAGTGATACAATGGCTTGGTATATATATGTATTAGTCAGATATCATTCTCCATGATCCCCCCCCTGATCATTGTCTTCATCGCAGTTGCAGCAACCTTTCTCTATGGATCGGTTCTTGATATCCGCGATCGGAGGGTGCCTTTCCGGACATGGTACCCTATGATCCTCCTCTCTGCCCCTTTCTCGGCATATGTTTACTATCTCCTCCTGAAAGGAGATCCTGCCTGGTTTCTGATGGTGCTTATCGCAACGTTAATATTCTGCATCATGATGTACGGGATCGCGTACTTCGGGCTCTTTGGTGGTGCCGATGCCTGGGGTCTCATCTTCATCGCACTTCTCATCCCGATCTTCCCCATCGAACCACTGCTTGGATATTCTCCGGTACCTCTCTTCGTCTTCAGCGTCCTTGCAAACGCTCTTATTCTCAACCTCTGTATTCCGCCGGTACTCTTCCTCTACAATACTATCAGGGGCAACCGGGCACCTCTGCTGCATCGTTTCATCGGATACCCGGTACCTGCAGAGAAGCTCACGACAGTCTTTGGCTTTGTGATCGAGGATTTTGAGGAGACTGAGGATGGTGTCAGGCGGCGGTTCATGCCCTTTTCAGAAGCGGTTCGTCGGATGGCAGGCGATGATCGGGTCTATACGCGTGATCTCCGGGAGCATCCCGAAGAGTTCATACGTGAACGAAAGCTTTATGCGAAGGCGGGGTCCGTCTGGATATCATATGGTGTTCCTTTCTTCATCCCGATCACCGCCGGCCTCTTCGTCTCGTTCTTCATCGGGGATATCCTCTTTACCCTGATCACCATTCTTACCGGGGTGTAGATGCATGATCGAACCTGTATATGAAAATGGCCTCATTCCGGTGATCGTTCAGGATACGGAGACGCAGATCGTTTTAATGGTTGCATGGGCAAATGAGGAGGCGGTGGAGCTGACCCGGAGAACCGGTTATGCCCATTATTACAGCCGGAGCAGGCGGAAAATATGGAAGAAAGGTGAGGAGAGTGGTCACCTTCAGAGGGTTCATGAGATCCGTGTGGACTGTGATGCTGATACCCTTCTGTATATGGTTACCCAGTCCGGTGCTGCGTGCCATATGGGATACCGATCATGCTTTTATCGATCTATCGATGGGAATCTTCTCTTTGAGAGAATAGTTGATCCTGATAAAGTGTACAAATAATAACGATGAATGACACGTACCTTATGGTAGATTTTTTATGAAACTGGTACCCGATACAAGCGTCGTCATCGATGGACGCATAACAACAATGATACACAATGGAGACTGCAAAAACCCTACAATAATCATTCCGGAGGCGGTTTTTGCAGAACTTGAGGCGCAGGCCAACCATGGTCGTGAGATAGGGTTTTCTGGCCTCACCGAGATTCAGGAACTCTGCAGAATGCGCGATGAAGGTCTCCTTGAACTGAAGTTTGTGGGAGAGCGCCCCCGTCTTGATCAGGTGAAACTCTCAAGCGGTGGTGAGATAGATGCGATGATACGAAACGCCGCTATAGAATATGATGCCACCTTCGTCACCTCTGATGTGGTTCAGGCCGAGGTTGCGCGGGCACGGGGACTTGAGGTCATCTATCTCAAACCGCAGCAGGAGAACTTCACCCCCCTCCTGATTGATAACTTCTTTGATGAGAATACCATCGCCGTCTATCTCAAGGATCGGGTCTCCCCGTATGCCAGGAAAGGCCGCCTCAAGGAGATGCGCCTGGTGCCGATACGCGAGGCTCCGATGACTGAATATGAATTGCGGCGGCTCGCACAGGAGATTCTGGAACGAGCAAAACGCGATCCCGATGGTTTTATCGAGATAGAGAAGCGTGGTGTTACCGTTGTCCAGATCGGCTCACTCAGGATATCCATCACCCGCCGCCCCTTCTCAGACGGGATGGAGATCTCTGCGGTCCGGCCCATCGCCCATATCTCTCTCGATGATTATGACCGCGCAGAAGAGATCAAAGAGGGCATTGTCAGTGACAGGTGCGGCACCCTCATCGTTGGACCGCCGGGTTCGGGGAAGTCGACCCTCGCACAGAGCATTGCGATCTTCCTTGCGGACCGTGATTTCGTCGTCAAGACGATGGAGGCACCCCGCGATCTCCAGGTTCCTGATCATATCACGCAGTACACCTCTCTTGAAGGGAGTATGGAAGCAACCGCAGAACTGCTGATGCTCGTCCGCCCCGACTTTGTAATCTTTGATGAGATACGAAAAAAGGATGATTTTGCGATATATGCAGATCTCCAGCTCTCCGGAATTGGCATGGTCGGCGTGATGCATGCACAGCGGGTGCAGGATGCCATCCAGCGGCTCATCGGAAGGATAGATTACTGCCTTCTCCCCCAGGTCATCTCATCCATCATCTTCGTCTCTGATGGAGAGATTGAACAGGTATTTACCATTGATTTCTCGATAGACCGGCCAACTGGGCTTGCTGATCTTGGTGTGGAGATACCCCCCTCCCCAGTTGTGACGATCAGCAATAGTGCAGACGGAACTCCCGTTGTTGAGATATTCCGCTTTGGGGGGGAGACGATCGTTGTTTCAGCGGGGCCGGCAGATTCTCCGGAGAATGCACTGGAAGAGCCGGAGAACGACACCCTGTCATCAGAACCGGAGGTATCCGCTCCACAACCTCAGACACCCCCTCACTGGAAAGTGATTGAAAAGGAGATTCAGAAAGAGATCGGCAGGTTCACCGAGGGATTTGTTGATGTCCGGATGATCTCAGACACCAAAGCGACGGTCTTCATCGATGACCAGGATATTCCTGCCGCGATCGGGAAAGGTGGCAAAAACATCTCCGGGATCGTCAATAAAGTCGGGGTTGGCATCGATATCAGATCCCGGTCAGAACTCAGTGATACCGATGATGATGCTGTGGAGGAGATGCCGCTGAAAGCTGTCTCATCTGAACAGAGTATTCAGATACGGACTGACAAAAAACAGCTCGCCCTGATCTGCCCCGAACATTCCGGCAAGATTGTGGATGTCTTCTCAGGGAAGGAGTATCTCTTCACAGGGACTGTTGAAGAGAGCGGGGAGATCCTCCTTGCCCGGAACAACTCAATCGCCCAGGAGATGATCAGGCGGTTCGAGGCAGGTGAAGATATCAGGGTTCGCCCTGTTGACTAATTGTAAAGGGGAGCTTAGCGTGACCGAAGATCCAATACATATAGCAGAGGCCGGGGTGGCCGGTTCATGGAAGCGGGCATTTGAATCCGATCCATCAGAGAAGGAGAAGTACTATCTGACCGTCGCATATCCATATCCAAGTGGAGCGATGCATGTCGGCCATGGAAGGACATATATTGTCCCCGACGTCATCGCGCGCTTCTGGAGGATGCGGGGGAAGCAGGTTCTCTATCCGATGGCATTCCATGTGACGGGATCTCCTGTAATCGGGATCTCAAAGCGGATTGCACGGGGTGATGAGAATACGATAACCCTCTATCGTGATCTCTATAAGGTACCGGAAGACGTCCTTGCGGGTTTTGCTGATCCACTTGCGATAGTTGAGCACTTCTCCAACGAATATGAGCGCGTGATGCGGCGGCTCGGCCTCTCGATAGACTGGCGGCGCCGGTTTACCACCATTATTCCCCAGTATTCAAAGTTCATCGAATGGCAGTACAGCCATCTCTATGCTCAGGAGCGTGTCGTCAGGGGGGCTCATCCGGTTAAATACTGTCCACAATGCGAAAATCCGGTCGGGGATCATGATCTTCTTGAGGGTGACCGTGCGGAGGTTGTCAAATTTATCTTTGTCAATTTCGAAGCAGACGGCTTCCTGATCCCCTGTGCCACGCTCCGTCCGGAGACGATCTTTGGTGTTACAAACCTCTGGATCAACCCGGATGTCAGATATGTACACGCAGAGGTTGATGGTGCCCTCTGGCTCATCTCCCGTGAGGCTGCCGGGAAACTCTCGATGCAGAAGCATACCGTCACCATTGTTGGGGAGGTTGATGGCGCGGACCTCGTGGGATCAACCGTCTCCCACCCGCTCTCAGGGGATGTTCGGATTCTTCCTGCTCATTTTGTCGATCCTGATATGGGGTCAGGGGTTGTGATGAGTGTTCCAGCGCATGCCCCTTATGACTATATTGCCCTCCGTGACCTCCAGCAGAAGGGGGAATATACGGATATCGTTCCGATCCCTCTTATTTCAGTGGATGGATATGGTGCAGTTCCTGCACAGGAGGCAGTCGAACGAGCCGGCATCCATGACCAGCTTGATCCCAGGATGGATGAGGTGACCCAGGAGGTCTATGGGGCTGAATTTACCCGTGGAAAACTCCTTCCCCTCTGCGGAGAGCACGAAGGGAAGCCGGTCCGTGTTGCGCGCGATGATCTTGGGGAGATTATGGAACTGGACTATGGATCCATCCGGTTCTTTGACTTTGATACCCAACCGGTCGTCTGCCGGTGCGGAAGCAGGGCATATGTCAGGATACTGGACGATCAGTGGTTCCTGACCTATAGCGATCCGTTGTGGAAGGCACAGGTCCATGAGCAGATCAGTTCTCTTGCCCTTGTTCCACCCGAGGTTCGTGCTGAGTTTGACCGCACCGTGGACTGGCTGAAGGACTGGGCATGCACCCGTCGGGTGGGGCTTGGAACACGGGTTCCCTGGGACTCCAGCTGGCTCTTTGAGCCCCTGTCAGACTCGACGGTCTATATGGCGTACTATACCATTGCACACCGTATCAGTGATATTCCTCCGGAGTCTCTCACCCCTGAAGTCTTTGATTATATCTTCCTTGGAGTGGGTGATCCAAAGGAGGTTGATCGTCAGGTTCTGGACTCGCTCAGATCCGAATTCCTGTACTGGTACCCCTACAACCACCGCTTCTCGGCCAAGGATCTCATATCAAACCACCTGACTTTCCAGCTCTTCCATCACCGCGCCATCTTCCCTGATGAACTTCAGCCACAGGGTATGGTTGTCTTCGGTATGGGTCTGCTCAACGGGGCAAAGATGTCCTCAAGCAAAGGGAATGTATTCCTCCTTGAGGATGCGGCAGATGAGTTTGGGGCAGATACCGTCCGTATGTTCCTGATCGGTTCAGCCGAGCCCTGGCAGGACTTCGACTGGAGGAATGAACTCGTCTCATCCACCCGGAAACAGATTGAGCGGCTCACCTCCTATGTGCAGGAGGCGGCATCATCATCAGGGGAGACGGATGTAGATGCATGGCTTCTGTCACGCCTTCAGCGGCGGATCGAACAGACAACCACGGCACTTGAACTCTTCCAGACCCGTCAGGCCCTCCAGGAAGCATACTTTGGGATCGAGTCTGACCTGAAGTGGTATCGGAGGCGGCTCCCTCCAGGATCCGATGGGGGCGCTGTCATGCACCGTGTCGCTGATGTATGGGCCAGGCTCCTTGCACCCATCATTCCTTTCACCTGTGAGAAATTGTGGGGTGAACTCGGCCATGAAGGGCTCATATCATATGCAGAATGGCCTCTGCCGGATCCCGGTCTTCTGAATCCGGCAATTGAGCAGGCGGAGGATCTCATCATGCGGACTGTTGAGGATATCGAGTCCATCATCAGGATCATCCCGATGACACCATCGAAGGTGATACTCTGCCTCGCCCCCTCATGGAAGTATGATATCTTCAAAACGGTTGCTACTTCCGAGGATCACCGTATGGTGACAAAAGAGCTGATGAAGGATGCATCGATGCGAACCCGTGGCAAGGAGGCGATCACGACCATCACGCAGGTGACAAAGCTTATCCACAGCCTTCCACCCCAGGTCGTTTCAGAGATTGTATCGCATCCCCCGGATGAGATGGCCGTCTTCACCCGGACCCTCTCCTTCCTGGAGAAGGAGTTTAAGGTTGCATTTGAGGTCGTTTTTGCAGAAGAGAGCATGCATGCAAAAGCAGGAATGGCCCTCCCCTTCAAACCGGCTATAATTATTGAATAATTTTTTTCTACTCTTTTGGTTTTGCCCGCTTGACCCGTTCTTTTGTTGAGAAACCAGTGATATGATCCAGGTACTGCCTGAACTTTTTATTTGAATCAAGGATCAGATCATCAGATGCGGTGATATCCGATTCAGTATCGACATATACCGTCTTCCCCTTTTCACCAGACCACACCTCAAGACGTTTGATGGCACCATAGGCGATACAATAGTGTCCGTCCTTCTCTTCCGCCTCTACGCCGAAGATGTCAATGAAACCGCTGAGCAGTCGTTCCTCAAGATCTTTTGTCAGACCTCTCTTTACCTGATATTCCTGCATAGTATTATTTTGGGGTGGGTTATATGTAATTTTAATGTCCAGAGATACGAGTGATTTAAAGATCATATCACAGGATCTCAGTGAGAAGGGATCTGTTGTGATGATGGGCTTTCCGGGATCCGGTCTTGTCGGGAGCATTGCCCTGCAGTACCTTGTCGATCAGATGGATTTTGCCCATGTTGGCGATATAACAAGCCGTTTCTTCCCTCCCATGTCGATGATGCAGAAAGGGGTGGTCAATGCGGCGATTCGGATCTATGAGAAAGATCGGTTTGTTGCCTTTGTTGCGGATATTCCGATTCATCCGATGATCTGCTATGAGGTTGCTAATGGCATCCTTGACTGGCTTGCCGGGTATGATGTCAAAGAGATCGTTACCATTGCCGGTATTATTACGAACGAGCCGGAGAAGAGGGTATTTGGGGTGGCAAGCGACTCCGATTCGGCTGAACGTATTGCTGACCATACGATCATCCTTCCGATGGGGAGTATTTCAGGGATTGCATCGAGCCTGTTGACAGAATGCAAGCTACGAAAGATACCCTGCATGGGCCTTCTGGGAGAGACGGTGAACAACCCTGATCCCCGGGCGGCAGTCTCGGCAGTTGAGGTTCTCAACCAGCTCTACTCCTTTGGGATCGATACGGCGCCCCTGCTTGAGCAGGCAGAAGAGATCGAAGCAACAATGCAACGGCTTGCTGAGGAGGTTCAGAGTGCTGAAGTTGGACCACAGAAGAAAGAAAACCTTCCAATGTATGGGTGAATCATCATGATGGTAGCAGCGTTAACGGGGATATCCCCACAGGTAATCGCCGATCTTAAAATTGGCAAACCACGTACCATAGAACTCCAGAGTGCCCATAATATTATCACCATCTCCGAGGTGCAACCGGGTGATCATATCTTCCTGACAAGTATTGCCGCAGAAGATCTCTCCCCCGGAGACTCAGGGCTTATCCTTACAGTCCAGGCGGTTTCCATCTCGATGAAGCGGGTGATCGAGTACTCACATGGCCATCATTTTGAGGAGCGCGAGCGGACATCAGCCCGTGTTCAGCTGAAGTACTGCGGGACTTCAATAATAAAGGAGAGTGGCACCCTCTCCTGCTGCAAGGCGTATTTTGCCGATGTTGTAAAGTGCACCTGTTTCCATGCGGTCTGAAAACCTTCTTACTTTTTTACCTGGCTGATACAGTATGCGACATTCTCTCCGAATCGTCGGATAGTATCGAGACCTTCTGTATCCTGCTGCACATCGCCTGGCTCTTTTCCAAAGACGATGTTCCAGTAGGTTGACCCACAGACGATCATATCGTTGATGAGGTAAAACATCAGGAGTTCCTGGATTGTGGCGGTGTGGCCCCCTCTTCGCGCTACTGCGACTGGCCCACCGACCATCCGCGAGAGGAACTGATCCGATCCCCGCGAGACCATCCCTATCCTCTGGATTGCCGACATCAGATCACCGCGTGCGGTTCCAAAGTAGACCGGGGATCCGATGATGAGGCCGTCGGCCTGCCTGATCTCGTCGATCATCTCGTTTACCCCGTCATCGAGTGAACAGACACCGGTCTTTTTACAGGTGTAACAGGCGATACAGGACTGAATCTGCTTGCCACGCAGACTGATCACCCGGGTACTGCATCCTCCGGCATGGAGTGCCTTGCTGCATTCTTCGAGTACCTGTTCGGTATTCCCCCCTGCACGGGGGCTTGCATTAATCAGAATAACATCTGCCATGGTCTGTCGCATCACTGTTGATCGCAGAATCAAAAAGGATGTTGGTTATAGGAAGAATCATTCGGAGGTTAGCCAGTCATAAAGGAAGACTGCGGCCAGGGCTCCCAGAATCGGTCCTATGATATAGATCGGGAAGAACTCCCAGAGATTTCCACCACCAAAGAGGGTATTGCCAATGTACGGGCCGAATGTACGGGCCGGATTAAGGGACGACCCTGCGATATTTCCTGTTGTCGTGATGATGCCGGCGACCGTCAGGCCGATGATAAGTCCTGCAAACCCTTCAGGTGCCCGCTTGTCAACGGCAACTCCCATGATGGCGAGCATCAGGAGGAATGTGCCGATCGCCTCGACGAGGATGGCCTGGCCATAGGTGATGCCGGGGAATGGAGCGGTTGCACCGAGCCCGCCGACGAGGACGGCATCAGGGCCGACACATGCAAAGAAGAGGGTGCTTGCAAGAGCTGCTCCGATCAGCTGGGCGATGATATATGGTGCTACTTCCGCAGTCGGGAACCGCTTTGATGCCCAGAGAGCGATCGTCACCGCCGGGTTAATATGGGCTCCGGAGACCCTTCCAAGTGCATAAATCGCAGCGGCGATGGCGATACCGAAGGCAAGACCGATGGCAAGCCAGTCTCCAAGACCCCCGAGGTACCCTATCCCGATATTAAAATCGGTAAGGGGTTCTTCCCCTTTTGCGATCATCAGGGTTATTGCCGCTGCTCCCGCTCCGAAGAAGACGAGAATGAAGGTCCCGACGATCTCAGCGACACATCGTTTGGCTAATGATGTCATTGCATCAACTCCTTAAGATGTAAGTGCATGATGGCAGGGGGGACAGAGAATTCTTGGAATGCTTGTCTTCAGCTTCTTTGCAGGGAAGGGGTAGCCCCCCTCCCACTTCTCAACTTCCTCCCTGATAGCATGGTGTTTACAGACTCCCATCCCGCAGACGATGCAGATTGCAACCGCATCACTATCCTTCCCCTCTTCTGCACAGATATAACATTTCATATCTGTTCACCTGCTCTATACCGCATCCCTGTACTCACAGTACTGGTGCCTGAAGTCAACAAGACACGCGGCTGCACAGTCCTTGCATGAACGAACAGGAGCCGCCGCAGTCTCTTTGTGGAGTGCGATGATGTTTGTCATCATCGTCGCTGTGACGGGTTCGCTCGTCAGGAGGCATGGATAGTCGGAGAGACGCATCAGGGCAGATGCCCTGACGGTGATGGCACATGCCGGGTATGCATACCATTGCGGATTCATCAGGATCTCATTCTCATGGATTGGAGAGAGATCGATTGTACACCCTGCGACCTTCGGTGCGAGCAGGTCATTCGATCCCGCCTTTGTCCTCCGTGCCCGGTCGATGATCTTCCATCCACGGTAGAGCATGTCCATGAAGTCACAGTTGTGCAGCTCTGCAGCTGCCCCCCGGGTGGGGTTGAGCTGAACAAGATTGTGGAAACGCTTAGTCAGAAGATCCACGATCATCGGGGCGTTGAATCCGTCAAGCTCCAGGATATACTCTGTTGCAGCGGCTGATGATCCCGTTACAACAGAGAGGATATCATATTCGCTCTTGAATTTTTCGACATTTGCATCGAGTGTCTTCTGCATCACCTCGGTGACCGCCTCAATCGTCGCCATGATGACGTCGTCCTTACACATGTTGAAGGTCGACTGGGCGATGTGATGGGCGATATCTCCGACACAATAGGCAGGGATGGTTGCAATGTTTCCGTAATGAACGCCATCATCGATGGCTGCCTTCACGGCAGGTGTAATCATGCGGCGGTAATCCTCCATGTACTTCCTGACATCAAATGAGGTATGTCCCGCACCGTCCATCAACTCTGCCTGGGCTTTGACCGGGCTCTCATAGATCGCCTGAAGCTGCTTCACCTCTTTTGCAGAGGCATCAGCCAGGGTGTCACCTGCTTCAATCTGTGTTGCAAAGACCTCACCAACACCGTAGCTGGTGTTCATTCCCCAGGATTTCGCAGCAAGGATCGCCTGTTTGTGGTCTGTCGGAATATCGGTGGTTTTCAGAATCTGGTTGACAACATTGCTTGTACTACCGGGGATAAGGGCAAAGTCGACGACACAGGTCGGACCATAGAAGCCGGCATACCTTCGGGCAGACTCCCGTCCGATGAGCGCCTCGGACTTTCCTATCTGTTTTACGAAGGCTTCCAGGCTCTTTTCAAATTTCTTGTCCTCATCACAGAGGATCTCAAGGACGACCGGTGTCTGATAATGCTCAACGAAAGGATCATCCTCAGGCCGGATCGCCTTTGTCAGCTTGCTCAGTGCATCGAAATGTGATGTGACCGAGGTCTTGTGCAGGTCAATGACTGCCGCACTCTGGCCGGATGCGACCGTCATCTTCTTAACCGCATCCACATAAGGCTGTGCATCGCTCAGGGTGAACTGCGTCCCCCTCTTCTTCTTTACCGTCTCAACATCGGCACGCTGGGCACCCATTGCCTCAGCTATGATTTTTTTGTACAGTTCTGACATCTTTTTCACCTCTCATATCCGGGTTATTCCCGATGCCCGAACTTACATTTGTGAGGTTATATATTTTTCTCCTCCCGGATGACAGGGCTGGCATTGTCATCGAAGGGGTTTTTCCGCATCGCCAGTGAGAAGAGGTAGGGATAATGGGTCTTCTGATATCGCATGTACTCAACCCATTCGGGGGTGAGGAGATCATATACCCGGCGGAGATCGATGGCAAGATGTGCAAGATCAGACTCTGGAAGGGCACTCAGATCCCCCCGGCTCTCCAGCTCCTCGGAGAGGTGAAATACCGCCCTGAGGCTCTCGGTGAAGGTGGCATGTTCGAGAAGGACCGGGTTTTCAAGGAGGCGGAGGAGGAAATCCCGGTGTCCTCTTACCATTGTATACAGCTCGATGAGATTGATCCTCTCGATACTGATCGTCTGCCGAAATCCGTTCAGGGTTGCGATGATTGTGTCAAACTCCCGGTCTGTCCAGGAGTCGCGAATGAGAAGATCTCCTCGGATTGTATCAAGATCGGGATCGGCATCAGAGAGGATCTTCAGGAGATGCGATCCGATCTCGGAGAAGAAGACCCCTATTACCATATTCATCTTCTGGAGCCTTTCTCTACGTGATCGAACAGCAAGGAGCTGGTTGAGGATTATCGTGACCAGAAGGACATTAATTGGGAGAAAACCGAGGGCATTGAAGATATAGGTGAGGGTATTGCTCTCCCCCACATCGCCGATGATGAGGAACTTGGCACCATAGATGATGATGGAAAGGGATATGAGCACGATACCAAGTTTCGTCTCCCATCTGAGTTTCATCTCCGTCTCTCCGCAATCAATGGAAGGATCTTCTCAGGGAAAAGGCTTGGGTTAGGCGATAAGAGCGAACCATCCGATGAATACAGCAGCCTGCAGGATCGTCACCGGAATCCCGAATCTGAGAAACTCGATGAATGTGATCGTTGCTCCACGCCGCTCGGCGTTCTGGATGATGATGACGTTGCTTGCCGCACCGAGTATGGTCAGGTTGCCTCCGATGGTGCTCCCGGCGGCAAGGGCGAGGAAGATTATCTCCGAAGAGCCCGCTTCCATCAGGGAGGGGATGATCAATGCAACAAAAGGCACATTCGAGATGATCTGGCTGATGAGGATGCCACCGCCGATCAGCCATGGGATCGAGTGTATCAGGTTCTGTGGGATGAGGCCGGGGAAGGTCCCCCCGATCCATACCGCTTCCATCAGGATAAAGAGACCAACGAAGAAGAGGAGTGTCCGGTAGTCAACACTCCTCATGATGGCAAAGCGGTGTGGAGAGAGGAGGATCGGGGCTGCGGCAATTGCCGCAATCGTTTGGAGGGTAAACATTGGCGGATGGCCTGTTGCGATGCATATGATACGCAGGATGATCAGGCCGATAAAGATGCCAAGGGATAGCCTGCAGAGACGAGCCAGTTTCTGATCCCTGATCCCCGCTTCAGGAAGAACCGGTGGCAATACAGCAGGAAGGGATGGCGTCATTCTCCGGATGATACCATAGAGAATGAGTCCTGATAGAGCTGTAGGAATAAAGAGCACTGCTATGAAGGTGAGGAACGGGTTCTCCATTCCGGATCCGATTGCAATAAGAAGATTCTGCGGGTTCCCGATCGGACTGATGATGCTTCCCGTTGTTATCGCCCCTGCAAGTGCAAGGAGGAAAATGCGGTCCGGTATTTCGCAGGTCCGTGCAAGTGCAAGGGCAATGGGGGTTCCAACGATGGCAAGTGTGTCATTCATCAGGAGAGCGGAGAAACCCCCCATCGTCAGGATGAAGAGGGAGATGAGCTGCCCTGGTGTTTCTGCCCTTGAGAAGATGATTCGTGCAAGATACCCGAGATACCCGCTCTCTTCCATGGCGGATCCGATGAGGAAGACAGAGAAGAGGAAGATGATGATCTCAATATTGACTGCATGGAGTGCCTCGGTCGGAGTGATACTGCCACAGATAAGAACAGCTCCCGCTCCCGCAAGCATCATGCCCCAGATGGGAAGCCGAATCCCTCCGATCTGGCGGCATGCAATCCCCCCCAGCACGAGAATAAGGATGATACCTGAGATGTCCGTGTATTGTTATTGGATCATTGAGGATAATGAAGGATACAGGATTGATCTCCGGTTGGGGTTTGTATTCCTGCAACTATCCGGTGTTGCGAAAGAATAATATAGGCGATCTTCCAATGATGGCATATGAAGCAGATACTCTCCCTGATGATCATCGCCATCATCACCGCCACACTGTTAACCGCAGGGTGTGTGGAATCTCCGGATTCAAACGGAGTTGTCACCCCGACTCCTGAAATAACACCTGTTCCAACCGAGCCGGCGCCAGCGGAGGATCTGCTGGTTCCGGGTCCTTTGGGAACGATGCCACCGGGCCAGGATGTGCAGGCAACAATATCACGGGATCCCCTCAGGACTGATATCTATGTAACCTTTAATGGAGGGAGGGGGATGAGTGCTATTGTTCGATTGGATGCGACAATGTATGCCTCAGATGGCAGGGTAGAGGAACAATCGATGGCACGCCCAAGAATGGGTGAATCCATTACATTTACCGGGACACGGGGTACAGATCGGGTCAAAGTGACTGTTCTCTATAATACAGGAGAGGTTGTTGTCATCAACGACGGCCTCTTTGAGTATAGGAGCAGATAAGGAGCGTCCCGCGAATAATGGTGGAATACGCTACCCATCCACCTTTCTTTTCCAACGAATCAGAAGTCCGTCATCGATCCTCTGCACCTCCTCAAGATGCAGTCTTGGAAATTGAGACTCATTGATAAAGCCCTCGCCATCTGCAAGTGTTGGTGCTGCCGCCCCGCCGATGATGCATGAACCGATATAGGTGATCAATTCATCAAAGAGTCCCTCACTGAGGAACGACCATATGACGGTTCCCCCACCTTCGACCATCAGCGTCTCTATCCCCGATTCTGATAGTTTGTTCAGAAGATATGGCAGATCAACCCGTCCCTTTCCGCAGCTGATGATCATGGCATGCTCTGCAAGAGCCCGTATCTTCTCCATTTCAGCATCTTCTGCAACAGCAATGATCCTCTCCCCCTCTCCTTTTACAAGAATATCCGCGGTGATCGGTGTCCTGGCATGGGAGTCAAGGACGATGCGGATCGGGTTCTCGGGGCGTCCCTCTCTTCGCCGGGCAGCCTTCAGGTCAGGAGACTTGACCGTCAGGGATGGGTCGTCTGCTTGTACTGTTCCAATCCCTACGAGGATTGCATCACATTCTGCACGCATCCTGTCAACGCGGGCGAAGTCATCGGACCCTGAGATGCGGACCTGCCGCCGCTCCCGTGTAGAGAGCTTCCCGTCTGCGCTCATTGCGGCGTTAATGATGACATATGGTCGCATGATAGAAGCGTCTGGCGGTGTGTGGTCTTATAATCTCTCGTTTTGATCTCTCCCAGGCAGGGTTTTTAGTGCCGTGCCGTTGAATATGAGGGTATGGGTAATCTGACCGTTGCTGCAATCGCCCCACCCGAAATCCTGCGTGAGCTTGGAAAGCCGGGTACGACCTCGGATATTACATTTTATAATTTAAAACGCGGATCAGATACGGTCACGTTTATTGAACCTGCACGGTATCCTGAGCGACTTGCTTCCCTTTACTTCTCTGTCTCAATGGCGACTACAGCCCTTGTCGTCATCGATGAGATAACTCCTGTCCTTGGGGAGTGCATTCTGATGCTCGATTCGGCCGGTATCCGGGATGGCTCTATTGTCCTGAGAAATTATCTCGGTCAGGATCAGGTTATGCCCCTGCTCAAAGGGACTGTTCTTGAAAATTACCGCTTTATGGAGGAGAACTGGATTGAGATCAAGGAATCCCTTCTTGATCAGGCTGCCCGGGTCATATCAGAGGAGCCGCCGGCGGGATCGATGCCATATGGCACGATGACCATTGATCATCACTTCAATGTGAAGGGTATCGGAACTGTCGTTCTTGGTGCTGTTGTTTGGGGATGCATCCGCAAACATGATCAGCTGAAGGTCCTGCCTGATGAGAAGACGGCTATCCTCCGCTCAATCCAGAAGCATGATGATGATTATACATATGCGGTACGTGGGGACCGTGTCGGGCTTGCATTAAAGAACATCGATTCTGATGATCTTGACCGGGGTTTTGTTCTGACAACAGATCCTGATATTCTGGTTACAGATGAGATTGAGAGTGATGCAGAGCTTGTGAAGTACTGGCCGTCCGCTTTGCGTGAGGGCATGGTTATCTATTCAGGACACTGGATGCAGTTCATCTCCGGTAAAGTGACATCAGTCACCGATGCGGGAGACTTCCGGCGACCCCGCCTCCGTATCAGCCTGGATAAACAACTTGTCTATCTTCCTGGTGATCGTCTGGTGCTTCATTATCTTGAGGGCGGGAAACTTCGCATTGTTGGATCGCTCATTCTTCAATAAAAATCAAAAGAGGGGTATCAGTAGAGAAATATCAAAAGATAAAATTTTTATTTCAGGAGGAAGTAGTAATTAATGATGGCAGATTCAAGACTCCTTTCCTTTTATGGAAAGGGTGAGCGTTCAACCCTTTTTATAAGGATATGGGTCTTCTCTGCACTTACAATAACTGCCTACCTCATCACCTACCACGGGGTGCAGCATGGGATAACGGATGTCTATCCCGCTCTCTTTTTTATTCCAATCCTCTATGCTACGCTTTTCTTCCCGAAGAGAGAGACGATCGTTGCAGTTGCTCTTGCCCTTGGATATTTTGGACTCGTTTACTCACTTGCCCGGGATGATGTTGCGATCATCTATGCATCAACGGTACATTTTATCCTCTTTGTTGCGTTCGGCCTTGTGGCAGCCACAATATCAGAACAGGTGAGGAAGAGAACCGGGATGTATGCAGGGGTCATCGAACAAGCCGAATCCTGCAACTGGATCGTGGACAGGCGGTCACGAACGATTCTGGATTCCAATCCACTCTGTGCCTCTCTCCTTGATTATATTCCACATTCTCTCCATGGAAGGCCGATGCGGTCCCTCTGGCATGATCAGCAAGCCGCTGATACTCTCATTGATGAGATCGAGGCATCCCGGAAGGTCTCGGATCGTGAGGAGATACTGATTCACCGGGATGGAACAAAGCGGTACGTCCGCCTCTCAGGGTCGGTTCTGGATGATGATTCAATCGTCATCTCCTCGATAGACATCACCCCGCTTAAGCATGCCGAAGCGATGAGGATGCATGCGGAGGGGGCATACAGGGAGACACTCAATGCGATGGATGATCCGGTCCTTGTCATTGATCGGGATCATCAGCTCCTTCTTATTAACACTGCAGCTGAACAGAGGCTCAGGGCAGATGGGATCCATTCAGTTGTTATCGGGAGGAAGATCGAGGCGATTTATCCATTCACCTCGTTCCTTTCCAATCTCCAGAATCATCAGAGGATTTTCTCGGAGAAGAGATCCATTCGCAAAGAGGTCTCATATGAACGATCCGGCCAGACCTCCTGGTATGATATATCAGTAAACCCGATCAGAACTGTCCCTGATAGCGGGAGTGCAACGGTCATCATCCATGATATCACTGATGTGAGAAATGCTGAACAGATCTGGAGGGAATCGGAGGCCCTGCACCGGGTCATCTTTGAGAATGCCGGATCGGGCATCATCATTCTTGATCAGGAATGCATCATCTCATCGGTGAATGATGAATTCTGCTCATTAACCGGGTATGAGAAGGGAGACCTTACCGGCCGCTCGATCTTTGAGATGCTCTTCCCAGAGCGTGATCGAAGGGTTATGATGGAATGCCTCTGCAAGATGGATTCTGCCTCTTCACATGAGGAGTACGAGGTGAAGATCCTTGATTCGATGGGGGAAGAACGCGATTGTATCCTTCTGACCTCGATCCTTCCTGGTAATAATCATCGTCTCCTCTCGATACTTGATATTACCGATGAACGAAGGATGATCGAACTGATCAGGGAGCAGGAGACGAGTTATCGCCAGCTTATCAGCCAGATCCCCGTAGGTATATTTACATCGAGGGATGGGAAACTCAGCTATCTGAACCCCTCATTCTGCCGCATGACAGGCTATACGGAGAAGGAGCTGACCGGAAGGTTGCTGACGGATCTCTTTCCCGCCCCCTTTGATTATGGGTTGCCACAATCTTGTGGGGAAATTTCATTTATCCATAAAGACGGCTCTCTTCGTATGGGGGAGTTGTATATACGGGAACGTGGCTCCTCCGATGGGAATGAGGATCTGGGGATACTGATAGACATCTCCCAGCATAAGGATCTTGAAGATGTGCTCAGGAGAGAGATTGAGCGGAGATCCGATTTTGTGACGGTTGCTTCACATGAATTACGGACACCTCTTCAGCCGGTTGTGGGGTATATCGGCCTTCTTCTCTCAGATCCCGAAGGGTTTGGTCTCTCTGAAGAGGTACTGCATCTCCTGCAGCTCATTCAGAAAAATGTTGATCAGGAGCGGCGAATAATCGACAGGATGATTGAACTCTCTGTGGTTGATTCAGGTACGATAACTCCTGTATATGAGGAGATACATGTCTATTCTCTTCTTGAGGATGTGATCGATAGCTCCGGGTGCCGAAGCAAAGGCGATATCATCAATGATGTCCCGCAATCGGCTGCCATTCATGCCGATGTCAATCTCCTCTATCAGGTTTTTCATAGTCTTATAACAAATGCAATTCAATATAATGACCCTCCACGCGAGGTTCGGCTAATGTATAGCTCAGGGCTGCGTGATCATACAATCCGAATAGTTGATAATGGAGTGGGGATAGATGGATCAGTACTGGATCAGATCTTCAGGCCATTCAATATCGCGGATCTGAATAAAAACAACAGGAAATATGACCGTCTTGGTCTCGGACTCCCGATAGCCCAACGTTATGTCCAGCTTCATGGTGGGGAGATCACAGTTGAGAGCAGGCCTGGAGAGGGAAGTATATTTACCATTCGAATACCTAAGGAGATAGAGATATGACAAAGACGGTGATGGTGGTTGATGATGATATCCCAAACCTTACGGTTATGGGTCTCCTTTTAAAAAAGATCGGATATAGTGCAATAACTATACATAATGGCTGGGATGCGCTCGCTGCCATTAAGGAGAAGAAGCCCGATCTCATCCTTCTCGATCTGATGATGACGCCAATTGACGGGTGGCAGTTCCTCGATGAGTTACGGAAAGAAGGGTTATCCAGGCTTCCTGTCATGCTCTTCACTGCAAAATATATTCGTGATGAGGAGATAGCCCCCTATAAGAAAGATATTATCCAGATCCTCCAGAAACCTGTTTCACTTCGGGAGCTTGAAGTGGCACTCCATGACTTCTTTCAGAGTAGATCTGATACCTGATCCGTTCTATACAATCTTCTTCTCTCACCTTCTTCCCCCTTCCGGGCAGGGGTCGTTCCAATCTTCCAGAGAATGGAGCTTTATCGATCCCTATACGGAATCATTTCATAACTGATAAATATGATCCTCTCGTTAATCTCTATTTCATGAACGCTAAGGTGTGCGCTGCCCTCGTGGCAGCGGTTCTGGTATTCCTGTTTGCAGCAGGGTGTATGGGAGAGGCTGAGCCGTCCCCGGATGCACGACCACACTATATTGTGGGTATTGATGGTGATTATCCTCCATTCAGCTATATCGAGGCAGATGGCTCGGCAGCCGGATTTGATGTGGAATCCATCAAATGGATTGGTGAAGAGATGGGTTTTGATGTCACCATTCAGCCGATGGCATGGGATGGCATTGTTACAAGCCTCGTCACAAAGAGGATCGACATGGTCTATTCAGGGATGACGATCACCCCTGAGAGGAAGGAGCGTGTAGCCTTCAGTGAGCCGTACTGGGTCATTTACCAGGCAATTGGTGCCCGTGAAGGTGCAACATTCACCACAGACGATGTCCTTGCCGGTGAGATTGTTATGGGTGCACAGCGTGGATCGACTGCCGCCACATACATCCAGACGAACCTTGTTGATACCGGACTCCTCGCTGCCGGTGACTTCAAACTCTATGCAAGTTTCCCTCTTGCAGTTACCGATCTGAAGAATAACCGTGTGGATGCGGTGATGTTTGATGAGCCTGTTATTGATACCTTTGTTGAAGAACAGGGGATCATAAAGATTGGGATCATCGATGAGAGAGAGGAGTATGGTGTTGCGGTCCGAAAGGAGGACACCGAGCTTCTTGAGATGATTAATGAAGGTATCTCCCGTCTTCAGGCAGATCCGAAATGGGATGAGCTGAAGGTGAAGTACGGTCTTGACTGATCCGTCTGTCTTTGTACAGAATTAATTTCCTCTACCTTTTTCTCATCTCCGGCATAATAGTAGGTGTGCTGGATCGGTATGAACCAAATCTTTCGTGGTGATCTCAATTGACGATTCTCTCCCAGGCAGTCATCGACTCTCTCCCATATCTCCTTCCCGGGATCTTCACAACCCTTGGGCTTGTGCTCACTGCCCTTGGCATCGGGCTTATCATGGGAGTTCCGATGGCACTTATTCATGTCTATGGATCGTGGCCACTTCAGTATATTATAAAAACCTACGTCTGGATATTCCGGGGCCTGCCGATCCTTGTTCTTCTCTTCCTCTTTTACTTTGGTATCTTCCCGCTGCTTGGACTGCATATATCTGCATTCTGGATTGCGGCCATTGTCCTTGGATTTCGGACTGCCGCATACCAGTCAGAGATCTTCCGGGGGGCGATACTATCGATCCAGGATGGGCAGATGCTTGCAGCCCGCTCTCTTGGGATGTCCAG
Organism: Methanocalculus alkaliphilus; assembly: GCF_024170505.1. NCBI lineage: Archaea > Methanobacteriati > Methanobacteriota > Methanomicrobia > Methanomicrobiales > Methanocalculaceae > Methanocalculus > Methanocalculus alkaliphilus. The sequence continues at coordinate 54,650 of NZ_JALJYG010000003.1, read as the reverse complement.
AAGCCAGGCGATTGTCCATGTGATCCTTCCCCAGGCATTACGGAATGCACTCCCCGGATGGACAAATGAATACCCGATCCTCCTCACCGATTCATCAGTCTGCTATGCCATCGGTGTGGCGGAACTTCTGACACGAGGAAACCAGATTGTGGCCAGAATTCATGAGCCGATGACGATATTTGTTCTTATCGCCGCAATCTTCATCATTCTTAATTATAGCGGGCAATGGGTCTTTGCCCGGATTGAGCGGCGCTACAGGATACCCGGATATGGAGAAGGTGATACGAGATGATGACAGATGAGATAATACTCAGGGTTCAGGAGATCCATAAGCGATATGGTGAGAATGAGGTTCTGAAGGGGGTATCCTTTGACGTCCGGCGTGGAGAGACGAAGGTCTTCATCGGCCCTTCCGGTACGGGAAAGAGCACCCTTCTCCGATGTATCAACCAGCTGACGGTTCCTGACAGTGGATCTATCTGGCTGAATGGTGAGGAGGTGACCCATGCCGGGCCCGCAATCAACCTCTACAGGCAGAAGATTGGGATGGTCTTTCAGAACTTCAATCTCTTCGATCATCTGACGGCTCTTGGAAATGTTGAGATTGCCCTCCTCCGGGTCAAGAAGATGAGCCGCCAGGAGGCGCGGAAGAAGGCCCTGATGGAACTGGAACAGGTAGGCCTCTCTGATAAGGTGAATTCCTATCCCGCAGAACTATCAGGGGGGCAGGCCCAGCGCCTCTCTATTGCCCGAGCTCTTGCCATGGATCCCGAAGTGATCCTCTTTGATGAACCGACGTCGTCACTCGACCCGGAACTGACCCGCGAAGTACTTGAAGTGATGCGGAGGCTGGCAAGAAATGGGATGACGATGCTCATCGTCACCCATGAGATGGGTTTTGCCTTATCGGTTGCCAATGAGATTCTCTTCATGGAGCATGGGCTGATCGCCGAAAAGGGACCGCCATCCGAGATTCCGACAAGCCCGGACTTTACCCGGACACGCAGGTTCCTCGGCAGTTTTCAGGATTGATCCGGATCTATGACACTGCTACAGTTTGACTTTGATCTTCTCCTCCCTGTCCTCTATCAGGGTGCATTAGTGACCTTTGCATTGATCCTCATCTCTGCTCCCTTCGGGTTCCTCAATGGAATCCTGATAGCTGTCGGAAGGGTGTATGGAAACCGGTTCATCTCAACGCTCTGTCATGGATATGTGCTCTTCTTCAAAGGGTGTCCTCTCCTCCTCCTCCTCTTTATCATCTACTTTGGCCTGCCTTCCATCGGGATAACCTTCACGGCATTTACTTCGGCAGTAATTGGATTTATCCTCTGTAACGGCGCGTATAACTCGGAGTACCTGAGGGGCGGGATCCAGTCAATCCCTGCGGGCCAGATGACTGCCGCCCTCTCTCTTGGGATGTCGCGGAGTCAGGCTATCAGAAGCATCATCCTTCCCCAGGCACTCCGGCGATCCCTCCCCGGTCTCTCAAATGAGTTTATCTATCTCATCAAATATTCCTCACTTGCCTATATGATCACGGTTGTTGAGATTACTGGTGCTGCCAAGGCCTTCGCCACAAAACATTTTGCCTTCTTTGAGGTTTTTATTCTGATAGGTCTCTTCTATCTTGGCCTTGTGACCATTGCCGGCTATGTGATAAGCAGGGTGGAAAAAAGAATTGTAATCCCGGGTTTTGGCGGAACGTAGTCAGTCGTCATCCAATCCCGAATAAAAAACCATTCTGGCTGGCCGGTGAATCTTCCGTCCGCATCCGGGACATATCGCCGCATCCGGTGGCGGCCTGCAGGTCGGACAGGGGTTTTCTACAACAAAGATGGTTTCGCAATGGAGGCACTGCCATCTCTCATGCATCAGGTTATTCCTCCCCATCTTTTGCCTTGAGGACAAGGAGGGTTATATCATCTGACTGTGGTGCCTCGCCTGCATACTCCTTGATATCATCGATGATGGCATCGATGATCTCAGAGGCCCCTCTGCCCCGGATCTCTGTCATCAGTGCCTCAAGCCTCTCCTCACCATAGAGCTCTTCAGCGGCGTTCTCAGCCTCAGTGACTCCATCGGTATAGAGGACGAGGAGATCCCCGGGGGTAAGGGGGATTGTCACCGTCTCAAGTGCTATCTCCTCAATGACGCCAAGGGCAATCCCGTCTGCTCTGAGGAGGGTGATGGTTGCATCATCTCCCCTGATGAAGACCGGGGGGTTATGGCCGGCATTGACGTAGGTGAGTGTGTTATTATTGGCATCAAGGATTGCATAGAAGAGGGTGACAAACATGCTCGTCTTTGAGTCCTCATAAATAAGCCTGTTTGCCTGAGTTATAGCGGTTGCAGGGGATGGCTCATCTGCCGTACTCGCCCTCACCAGCGTACGTGAGAGTGCCATGAAGAGTGCTGCTGAGACGCCTTTGCCCGAGACGTCTGCGATGACAAGGCCATACCGGTTCTCCCCTATTGGAATGAAGTCATAGAAATCCCCACCCACGAAGAGTGCAGGAATACTCCGTGCGGCCAGGTCAAATCCAGGCACAGCAGGGGCCCGGTCCGGGAGGAAGCTCTCCTGGATGTGATGGGCGATCTCAAGCTCCCGCGAGAGGCGCTCCCGTTCAGCCGTCTCCCTCTCAAGATTCGCCATCATCGCTTTGAGCTCCCCTGCCATCGTATTGAAACTCTCTCCAAGGCTCTCAAACTCATCTTTTGTTTGCAGGGTGACACGGTACTCAAGATCTCCCTTTCCTATGGCGGTGGCGCCTTTATGAAGGTCTTTGAGTGGTCTGGTGATGAACTGGGAGAAGATGGCTGACCCGACGATGGCAGCACCGATCAGGACGACCATGCTGACGATGAAGAGGTGTAATGCTCTGTTTATCTGCGAGTCAATCTCTTTTGACGTGCTCTTTGTAAGAGTTTCAAGCTTCTCTCCTGTCAGAAGAGCGGGTGCGATGACCGTTTCGACCGGCATCACCACAGCAATACTCCAGCCTGTCGTCCGAACGGGTGCATAGGCGAAGAATACCTCACGTTCTTCAAATGAGATTCTGCTGATGCCGCTCTCACCGAGAATCATCTTTTGTGCTACTGCCCGAAGCTCACGATTTGGTGCACTAAGGAGATTTTCTGTAGTAAATGATTCGTCCCAGAGGCGATCCTCAGCACTGAGGCCAGGCCTGGTAATGACATGCCCATCTTTGTCAATGAGCATCGCATATCCGTCACCGCTGATCTTGGTGCCAAGAATCTGCTGGTTGATGGTCTCAATGGTTACATCAGCACCAACTATCCAGGCATCTCCGGCATCCGCTATTTTGTACGAACAGGTGACCGTCAGCCCTTCCCCCCCGGCATCAACATATGGGCGGGACCAGCTGATGCCGTCACTACTAAGTCCGTCTCTGAACCAGTCTCTTTTACGGTGATCAAACTGCGGATCCAGATTGATCGTCTTCGGATAGACCCGGAATATCCCGGACTGGGATCCGATGTAGATCCATGTGATTTCTGGATGCGCAGTCGCAACAGAGACCATGATATCCTCCATCTCAGCGAGGGCTTCCCGTTCCCGGATGGCAGGGGAGGTACCGGCAACGATGAACTCTTCCGTCCCTGCAACGGGTGCTGCAGGCCTTCCGGATCTGAGGGCCTCTGCATATGCCCCAATCGTCAGAATTGCTATCCCGGTCTGTTCAAAGTGGAGAGATGCCTGTTCTGCCTGGTCGATGGCGATTCTGAGGAGGTACTCCTCTGCATCTTCAAGGAGTGCCGCCGTGCTGTCCCTGACCGCCTGCTCGCCAAGTGCCTCACTCTGGGATACTGCAGATGCGCCGAGGGTATTGATGGCGGAAGATGCGACACCACCGGCAATAAGGAGCGAGATCACCGAGATGAGAAGAAATGCAATGAGAATTTTTGTTCTGACGCCCATCGGCGGAATTGGCTGGTTCATGACTTCCTCGTTGCAGAAATAATCTACAGAAGGGGTTATAAGTCCTCTGATACCGTCTTCTCAGAGAGGAACTATAATCTGATCCGGTGACAATTCATCTGTACGTATGTCAGCAGGTGATACACGGTTTCGTCTCTACCTCCTCGTCTTTCTCTCGGTTTTTATCATAGGCTCGATTGGCCTTGTGACTTTTGAAGGGCTCTCTCTCTTTGATGCCATCTATTTCATCATCGTCACGATAGCAACTGTTGGATATGGTGATATTGTACCGGTCACCGATGAGGGACGATTATTATCCCTCATTCTGATTATCGCAGGGGTAGGGACCTTTGTGACTGTTGTCGCATATTCCATCGATATCGCACTATCCCGGTCCTCTCTCCGGGCTCGTGAGAAGAAGGTGAGGATGATAATAGGTGTCTTCTTCTCTGAGGTGGGCTTTGCTCTGATAGAACTCTGTAAAGCCGGTATTCCTGAAATACGAGCCGGAATTAACGACCTCATGGTGAATGATCAATGGGATGCGAAGCGTTTTGCACAAGCGAGGAAGAATATCTCATCACTGAAGTTGCAGACGGATATCTGCTCGGTCAATCGTGTTGCCCTTCACCAGTTCCTTAAGGAGAAGCGGACATTTCTGATTATGCTTCTTCAGCATCCGATGCTCTTTGAGCATGATCCCTTCTCTGACATGATACTTGCCATCTCCCATCTTGAAGAGGAGCTTTCAGCACGACGGGATCTCAACCATCTCTCACCATCAGACTGTGCCCATCTCTCCCGTGATTGCGACAGGGTATTCCACCTGCTCCTTCTCCGGTGGCTTGAGCATATGGAGTATCTGAAACTGTACTATCCGTTTCTCTTCTCACTTGCAGTCAGGACCAATCCCTTCAACCCGGAGGCCGATCCCGAGGTGAGGAACTGACCCTCTCCCCTGTATCTCCGGAGATTTGCTTCTCTTCCACGATGATACGGCAGGATCGGATCCCGACCCGGTGCTGCATCTGACTGATAAAGCCGGTGCATTTACTTCAGAATGCTGAATATAACTCAAATTGGCTGTATCGTGCGTTAGATATATAAGCTTGAATCGATAATGAAGGGTTGGTGATACCAATGGTATGTCCCGGCTATGCCCACATGGATTCGGCTGCGGTCGAAAAGATCGCGAAGCTTGAAGAGGAACTCGGTGTCATTCTCCTGGCACATGAAAAGGTGGCACCGGTTGCCACGCTCTCTGATGACGACCTCTCGGTGATCAGGGATCTTGAGAAGAAGATGGGTCTTCGGCTTGTTGCCTATGCATAGGTGACCATCCAGGTTTCTCTGCATACAATTCGTTGATTCTCCCATCCCCCTTTTTCCAGAGGTTTTCTCTATCAGTTTTCCGGGTCTGTTTCTTCACCGGATGGTATGCGAATCTAAATCTGCCCACAGGGTGATGAAAGGTATCGTATGATCTGGTTCTTCTTTGCCCTGGGGGGTGCCCTCTCACAGGCTGCGTATGCTACAGCGGTGAAGATTCTCCTCAGAAGAACAGATCCATTCCTCCTTGCCGGGTGTTCATTCCTTGCCGCATCCGGTCTCCTTTGTATCATCTCTCTTTTTTTTGGGATCCCTTCTCTCGGTCCAGAACTATTTCCGTCAATAGGAGTGACGGTTTGTATCAATATTCTCGCAACCATCCTTTTGTATCATGCTCTGGGAACCTCGGATATCTCCCTCTGTATGCCGATGCTTGCCTTCACCCCGGTCTTTCTGATCGGAACCTCGTTTCTGATCCTCGGTGAGATACCAACCATAGCAGGGGCATGCGGTATACTGTTCGTGGCATCCGGTGCCTATTTCCTTACATCCGGAGGGAGCATTGCCCGATGTGATCGGCTTGCTGCCCCTTTTCATCGGCTCACCGTGGATCGTGGGGTTCTTTCAATGCTTCTTGTTGCATTCCTCTTTTCTATCTCTGTCAATTATGATAAAAAAGTGGTCGAGAACTCTGATCCCGTCTTTGGATCGGCCTTCGTCTTCCTCCTGCTGGGATCCGCCTTCCTTCTGATTGCTCTGCTTTCAAAAAGACGGGGGGCTGATCTCATGTATGCTTCACTACGAGCGCCTCTCCCGCTGTTCATTGGTGTCGGGGTGATACTCGCTGCTGAGATCGTCATGATCAATATAGCCTATACAATGAGTATTGTCAGTTATGTCATCACCGTCAAGAGGCTTGCTATCTTCTTCTCCGTTGTGGCAGGTATCACTATATTCAGAGAAGGTCTCTCCTGGGGGCGGATCACCGGTGCTCTTGTGATGGTTACGGGGGCGGGGATGATAGCCCTCTTTGGGTGACTATCATCCCGGTGAGACCCGTGCGGATCTGTATTCTCCTGACAATTGGGGTTTAATCCTTTCCCCTCAGGATAAGGGTGGCGACAGCGCAGAGTACACCCATCAGGGAGATAATTGCTGATCCTGTGGCTTCAGGGGGCTCTGGTGACCGTGTTGGGGTAGGAGTTGGAGTTGGTGAGGGTTCCGGTGGTTCTTCTGGTGTCGGTTCAGGGATCGGTTCTGCTTCACGAAGGGTAAAGGATGATGATGCACGTACATCCGCCTCGATGGATTCAACGAGAATTGTATATTCATTCGGAATAAATCCTGTTGTATCGACGAGGAACGACCAAGTGTTAACCTCATCACCTTCGACAACGGATATGACTCCTGAGGTTCCGGTAAATCCTGCCGCAGTATCCTTTACTGTCGGGTAAAAGGACTGTGAGACGACGGTAATATGGAGTTCATGGTCAGGTGCCAGGTTGGTCGTTCCTGAGATGGAAATAAACTCCCCTTCGGAATACTCTGATGCAAGGGTATCGATCTCAAGCGCAGCTCCTGCAGAGATGCAGAAGAGGGCTGAAAGGAGAATACATAGTATGACTCTCTTCATCTGACTCCTCCTCCGGATACCATGCTATATTGTGTCATGCCTTCCGGACTCGTCCTTATGATTCCGGGGTCTGAAAAACCTTTCGCAGGCTCTTTGGGGTATGGCGTTGATGTAGATGGCATGCATCATCTGTGTACACGGGACGGTAGTCCTCTTCCATATACACTGCATGGAGCGGGGCATCCACTCATCTTCGTCTCTGCCTATGGGATGACTGCGGCAGAGTGGCCAAAAAGGATGCTCTCGCCTCTTGCTGACCGCTATCGCCTTGTACTGTATGATCATCGGGGCATCTCCGGGTGTGCAAACCCTGCCGTCCCTTTTTCAATCCCACAGGCAGCGGAGGATCTTCATGACCTGATAGCCGGGATTGGTGAAGCGACTGCTACTATCATCGGCTATTCGATGGGTGGGATGGTCGCACTTGAACATGCGATTCGGTATCCTGATGAGGTGGATCGCCTCATCCTTCTCAACGCCCACTGTGGTGGGGTGGAGGCCGTCCCCTCTGAGGAGTGGGTCCAGGAGGAGATGGCAGGTGAACCCGACTCGATCGATGCGTATCTGGATCGTGCCGGCAGGCTCCTCATGACCGACTCGTTTCGGAGGCTGCATCCTGATCCATCATCATGGTTCCCGGATGCCGGGGAACCGGTTGATGCGGCTGTTATCAGGCAGCAGGCTGATGCCCTCAGACAATGGACCGGGGTCTATCCCTGCCTCAGGGACATCCAGGCAAAGACTCTGGTCATATCCGGTGATCGGGATCTCGTCACCCCTGCGGAGAATGCCGGGATTCTTGCCATGGCCATCCCTGATGCAGGTGCCATTATGATGGAGGATGGTGGCCATGGTATCATATTCCAGTATCCTGAGGAGATTGCCGGGATAATATCAGGGTTTCTCAAAAAGGGCGTTCATCGGATGGGGTGATGAGATCCTGGTTGATCCCACCTCCCCTTGCAAAAGAGGGTCTCTTTCCTCTACCCCCCACCGGCGGGTGGGAAGAGTGCGATGCGATCCCCATCAGCGAGTATTGAATCAAGTCCCTGGATGAAGGCGATGTTCCGTCCGTTCTGAAGGATGTTGACGAAATCCCTCAGGGTGCCGTCATCCAAAAAGATCTCGTCCTTCAGTTTTGGATACCTCCCGATGAGTGTTGTGAGGAGATCTCTGATTGTGGCACTCTCCTGTATCTCAATTGCAAATTCTGCATCCATATAGTCACGGAGTGTTGCAAATGACCTGACGGTGACTTTCATTCTCTTCTCTATCTCCGTTTATTTCTATGCTCTTCCATGAGTCAGCTAATCATTCAAGTCCCAGCTCACGGAGCTTCTCTGGTGTCGGCACCCCTTCGGCATCCCAGCCACGCTCGGCATAATACTCGCTGAGGAGTGGTTCACGCTCCCAGACACGCCCTTTTGCTCCGCCTTCCTGGAGGGGATCCTTGAGGAGGCGTGCAGGGAGTGTGTCATCTGCTTTTGTATAGCCCACCGTGATGTTGAAGAGTTTCTGGAGGTTCCAGATCCGCTCTCCGATCTTCAGGAGAGCGGCGCTATCCATCGGAATACCGGTTGTTGCGGCGGCGAGATCTGCATAATCATCAGCATTCAGTGCAAACGAACTGAAGAGGCACATCCCTGATGCATCGATAGCAGCGGTGAGGTCCTGGAAGGTTCGTGTCCATGTGGCCTTACCGTCATTGACGAATGGATCGAGCTTCTCCGGAGCTCCGAGCACTTCAGGAGAGACCATGTATCCATAAACATGATCCCCTCCACGGACGGATGTGGCATATGAAAGTCCATGACCCTGGAGTCCACGGGGATCATATGCCGGGAGATCCTGTTTCTTGACGCTCATTGAGAGCTCCGGGTGCCCGTGCCTCTCTGCAAATCGGTATGATCCATCGGTGAGTTCAGCCCCGAACCCTTCACGGAGTCCCATCTGCCTGACAAGTTCAACGATACCTTCAGGATTGCCAAATTGCGGCCCATCTTTAATATAGCCCTTCTCACGCATCTCCATTGCACATGCGATAGCTGTCGGGGTGCCGACGGCATCCAGGCCAAGTTTGTTGCACTCCCATGCAGCATGGATAACTGTCTTGAGATCATCAATGCCGAGATCTGCACCAAATCCCCACATGGGTTCATACTCCGGTCCTTCGCCAGTGATTCCATCGACCTCGCAGATACGGGAGCACTGCACGATACAGGCAAAACACCCGCTCTTCTTCTTCAGGAAGGTCTCTGCCAGTCTTTCACCCGAGATCTTCTCTGCCCCGGCGAAGTGGGCGCTCTGGAAGTTCTTCGTTGGAAGGATGCCGTTTTCATTGATGATATTGACGAGGACAGCTGTTCCATACGCGGTAAGCGCCTGGCAGATGCCATTCTCTTCGAGCTTATTTCGGACCCTCTCCTTGACGGCGTTCAGCTGGTCTTTGTCCGCTTCATCGATTCGGAGCTCTCCTGTTGCAACGATCGCCTTGACATTCTTTGAACCAAGAACCGCTCCTGCTCCACCCCGGCCGGCTGCACGATCCCGGTCATTCATCACGCAGGCAAGCAGGCTCTGCTTCTCTCCCGCCGGTCCTATGCAGGCAACCTTCGCCTTCTTGTCCCCGAGGTCCGCGACGAGTGCGTCTGTTGTCTCATGGACATCAAGGCCCCAGTACGGGGTGGCATCCCGGAGCTCGGCCTTCCCCTCATTCATGTACAGATACACGGGTTTTTCTGCACGCCCTTCGAAGACGACTGCATCAAATCCGGCCTTCTTGATCTTCCACCCGAATGTTCCGCCACTGTTTGCAGACATAAGGGTGTTGTTAAGGGGTGACTTGGTGCTGACCATATACCTGCTCCCAAGGGGGATGCCGGTTCCTGTCAGGGGACTTGAGGCGATGACGAAGATATTGTCGGGGGAGAGGGGGTCGACGAGGGGATCCATCCTGTCTGAGATGATCTTTGTTCCAAAACCCCGCCCTCCAAGGTACTTCTTCTTTAGATCAGCAGGGGTCTCCTGGATCTCGATACGTCCGTTTGTCAGATTGACATACGCAATCTTTCCTGCATAACCGTCCAATAGTGTCATGGTTCGAATTATATATTAGGTTATATATAATTTTATGTTTGAATATTGGTGTGGTGGCAGAAACGAAAATGTCAACGATTCTCGCTGAAAAAAGGGGTTTTTTATTTCATATAGGATGGAGGGTTACCGCTTCGGGTATCCTATCTCCTGCAGGACGAGAGTGATCTCATCAAGAATTACCGGCTCATCGATCGTCGCAGGTACTGTATAGGATACCCCGTCTGCAATCTTCTTGATCGTTCCCCGAAGGATCTTTCCGGATCTGGTCTTTGGGAGGCGTTGTACAACGGCAACTGATTTAAACGATGCAATAGGCCCTATCTTCTGCCTGACCAGGGCGATCAGCTCAGCCTGAAGCTTCTCCACACCCGGATCATGGCCGGATTTCAGGACGACAAAGCCAACAGGCACCTCGCCCTTTACCGGATCATAGACGCCAAAGACTGCACATTCTGCCACATCAGGGTGCGATGCAAGGACCTCCTCCATTGCACCCGTTGAGAGGCGGTGTCCGGCGACATTGATGATATCATCGGTTCGTCCCATGATCCAGAGATACCCGTCCTCGTCAAGATACCCGGCATCAGAGGTGAGATAATAGCCGGGATAGGCGGAGAAGTATGTCCTGATATAATCGGCATCATTGTTCCAGAGTGTTATGAAGCACCCTGGAGGAAGCGGCAGACTGATGACAATATTTCCGGTCTCTCCTCTGGGGAGATCGTTGCCGGCATCGTCAAGCACATGGATATCATAGCCCGGCACCGGTCTTGTACAGGATCCGGGTTTAACCGGGAGGAGCTCCAGACCTGCACAGTCTGCGCCGATGGCCCAGCCGGTCTCGGTCTGCCACCAGTGATCGATGACGGGGATGTCAAGCAACTCTTCCGCCCAGAGGAGTGTCTCTGGATCACACCGCTCACCGGCAAGAAAGAGCATCTTCAATGATGAGAGATCATATTTCTGCCGATACAGTCCATCAGGGTCCTCTTTCCGGATAGCACGGAAGGCAGTCGGCGCACAGAATAATACAGAGACGCTATGTTTGGCAATCACCCGCCAGAATGCCCCTGGATCAGGCGTTCCAACCGATTTTCCCTCATACAGGATCGTTGTACATCCATAGAAGAGCGGTCCGTAAACGATGTACGAATGGCCGACCACCCAGCCGATATCCGATGCCGCCCAGTAGATCTCCCCCGGCCTGACACCGTAGATATTCTCCATGCTCCACAATAATGCGACGAGATGCCCCCCGTTGTCTCGGACGACACCTTTGGGCTTTCCGGTGGTGCCTGATGTATAGAGAATGTACAGGGGATCTGTTGAGCCGACTGGTACACAGGGGACGGGGTCTGCATCCATCAGGTGATCCCATGCGATATCTCTGCCTTCCATGAGATCCACCGGCAGCTCCTCCCGCTGAACAAAGACACACTGTGAGGGCGTATGGGAGGAGAGGGCAAGGGCTGCGTCAAGGAGTGGCTTATAGGGGATTAACCGGTTCACCTCGATACCGCAGGAAGCCGTGATAATGATCTCCGGACGGGCATCCTCTATCCTTGTGGCGAGCTCACGTGCGGCAAAACCTCCAAAAACAACCGAATGAACGGCGCCTATCCTGGCACAGGCGAGCATTGCAATCACCGCCTCAGGTATCATCGGCATGTAGATGATCACCCTGTCGCCTTTCTGCACTCCGAGGTTTTTGAGCCCTCCGGCACAGCGTGCCACCAGGTCAAGCAGTTCTCCGTAGGTGAACGTCGTGATGGTATCTGTCACCGGGCTGTCATAGATGAGGGCGATCTGTTCTCCCCTCCCCTCTTCGACATGATAATCAAGGGCATTATAGCATGAATTGAGAACTCCTCCCTCAAACCAGCGGTACATTGGCGGGTTGTCGCTATTGAGTACCCTGTCATACTGCCGGTACCATCTGACCTTCTCTGCGGCAGCACCCCAGAATGTCTCAGGATCAGTTATCGACTCACGAAATGCCTGCTCATATCCCACTCCCATCTCCTGCCTCCGTATTTCCACTACATGCAGATGGGAGAAGTGGATTTATTTTTTTCGAACTGGATCGAAGAGGGTTTGATCTCTCTCTTCCGAAATCGTAAAGAGATAGTTCAGAAATAACAGAGTTCGATGGTTATATCATAAAGAAAAGTCCAAGATGCCCCAGCCCGGATTTGAACCGGGGACAACCAGATCTTCAGTCTGGCGCTCTCCCAGTCTGAGCTACTGAGGCTTTGGGATTACAATATACGCAGGATCTCTATTTAATACATCCGATTTGATCTCTCCTCTCCTCTCCACCCTTCCATCCTGAATGTCAGATAGCCCGCCCCATCGCCCCTCTTTATCAGCCGAAAGAACAGAGATAATATGCATGAGATGGCCCTTTGGCAGACCAGAAGAGAAGAAAGAGGGACCTGGCCTTGAGGAAAGGGTTCGGAACAGGACGGCGGGCATCGTTCACCTGACGCATAACGATCTTGATGCCGCGGGCGCCGACGCCATCCACAGAAGGGTCTATGGGCGCGATGCCATATTCACCGTCTTCTCCTCGGTTGGAAGGTTCACAAAGAATCTCAATACCATCGCCAACGTTCCCGGGAACGGAGATACCCTCTCCATCTCCGATCTTGGCTTTCAGAAAGGAGTCGATGAGGCGGCACGGCGGGCAAAGGCGGCAGGCTGGAAGATAGTCTGGAGAGATCACCATCGGTGGAAGAAGGAAGAGATCGAGCGGATCAGCCGGTATACCGAGGAGCTCACCGTCGATTCATCAACCTGCGGATGCGGCCTTGTCGCCCGTACCATCGCCGCTGATGATCCCGTCTCGGTTGAGATTGCACGGGTCGTCTGTGACTATGATCTCTGGACACACAAAGACCCCCGCTCCGCCATCCTCGGACAGATCGGATCGATCAATAAAAACCTCCGCCCCCTGCGTGACCGGCTCCAGGACGGGATCTTCACTGATGACTGGATTGAAGAGACCTATGCCGCAATTGATAAAGAAAGGACCATCGCCATCAGAAAGAGTATCCGGAAGGCAACGATCCGTGATGGCCGGTACCGGATCGCATTTGCCCCCCTCTATAATTATCCAAGCGAGACCGCAGCGGCGATCAGGGATGAGCTGAAGACCGATATTGAGGTGATCATCTCAGATACCGGCCGATTCTCACTCCGGTCCGCGCCTCCGGTGAGCCATCTCATCGCTGCGGAGTTTGGTGGCGGCGGCCATCCGAACGCTTCAGGAGGATCATTCCCGTTCACCTTCTGGGATAAGATCTCTTTTGCTCTCTTTGGAAAGACCGCTCACTTTGATCGCTTCGTCGATGTTGCCGAGTCGTTATCGGGGCAGAATGGATCGTGACATAAGATCCCTCCAGTAATCTGCCTGGTCTGCCGGGGCATACCCGCCGGTCAGGAGATTATCCGGATCAACCAGCTCTGCTGCCCTTTTCAGATCTCCTTCTCCAGGATCGATGACGATGATCGTCCGGACAGTATAGGATCCCATCAGATCTTCAAGTACCTCCAGCATCTCCGGCCTGATGGCGATATCCCGCTGAACCTCAAGGAGACCAGCCAGGCTCTTTTCAGAGGGGCGGAGGATATGCCAGAGGACGCGCCGGCCTGTGAGAAACTCAAGCTCAATAGAGGCCGGCCTCCTCTCCGAGAGGATGATATGGCCTGCTACCCGGTTATCCCGCATCGTCCGGAGGAGTCTGCGGTATCCGAGCAGGTACTCTTCATCCGGGTCCTGCCAAAGCGATGCAGGGGAGGGGAGTGACCACCAGGGATTCTTAAAAAAGGATTCCACAGCCCTGATATCATCAGTCACCTCGTCTGCGGGGGCATCCGGAAGCGTTGCGGCAGCTGCCCTCCCGCCGTAAAACCATCCCCCGGCTGCCGGAAGATCCAGAGAATCCTGCGCTTCAGCTGATCGCATCAGATGAAACGTCGTCAGGTCTCCCCCAACGCCTGTGCGGGTCTTCGCCCATGCGGTAAGCTCTCCGGCAGAAGGCGTTGTGACCATGGATCCGAGGGATCGTACCGGGATCGTTCGTTGTCTGACCATATCTGACACTGTAATTTATACGGTCCCCACGCAAAAAGCATACGGATGAGTGGGAAACCGAAACTGGTCACCTGTGGTCTTCCGTATACCAACGGATTATGCCATATCGGACACCTCCGCACCTATGTGCCCGCGGACTGCTATGTCAGGTATCTCCGGCGGGCAGGTGAGGATGTCCTCTTCGTCTGTGGTTCAGATAATCATGGGACGCCGATCATTGTCTCCGCAGAAGAGGCGGGCACCACCCCGAGAGCCTTCTCTGAGATATACCATACCCATTTTAAAGAGACGTTTGAGAAGATGGGTGTCATCTTCGACCATTTCGGGATGACTGATGATCCGACCAATCACGCCCGCACCCAGTCGATAGTGAAACGGCTGATCGATAGGGGATATGTCTACGCTGAGGTGATCAATCAGAGCTACTGTACCACCTGTAAACGGTCGCTCCCGGACAGGTATGTCGAGGGAACCTGCCCGCACTGCGGGAAGCATGCACGAGGTGATGAGTGTGACCAGGGATGCGGCCGGCATCTTGAACCCGGCGAGATTCTTGAGCCGACCTGCACCGTCTGCCGGACGAAGGCAGAGACACGGCAGCAGGAGCACTATTTCTTTAAACTGAGCACATTCAAAGATTATCTCCTTGATTATCTCAAGGATCTCAATGGCACAATTAATGCGAAGAACTATGCCATCGGCTGGATCGAAAACGAGCTTCATGACTGGTGCATCACCCGGACCATGGACTGGGGTGTCCGTTTCCCGGGGAATGAGGATCTTGTCGTCTATGTCTGGGTCGATGCCCCGATCGGCTACATCTCCTTCACCGAGGAATGGGCGAATGCCCATGGGGATGACTGGCGCCGGTTCTGGTGCGGTGATGGTGAGGTGACCCATTTCATTGGATCAGACATCATCTATCACCACTGCATCTTCTGGCCTGCCCTCCTCCATGCCGCCGGGTACGGCTCCCCCGATGCTGTCGTCGCCTCGGGGATGCTGAAGGTCGAGGATCAGAAGTTCTCAAAGTCACGGGGATACGTCGTCTGGGCAAATGAGGACTATCTCGATGTCAACCTTCCTGCAGACTACCTTCGGTACTATCTCCTCAGCTATACAAGCCATACCAAAGAGCTGAACTTTTCATGGAAGGCCTACCAGGAACGGGTGAATAACGAGCTTGTCAATACCCTTGGCAACTTCATGTACCGGAGCATCTATTTTGCAGAAGAGAAGCTCGGCGGAATACCGGCAACTCCTCCAAAGGAAGAGATCCTTCATGAGATACGAAGGACCCGCGACCTTGTTGACCCTGCATTCCGTGCTTTTGAGTTCAAATCAGGTGTCGATGCGATCATGGGTCTGGCCACATTTGGCAATAACTACATTCAGAAGAACGCACCATGGAAGCTCCTCAAGACCGACAGGGCGGCAGCTGAAGGGGTCATTGCCGACTGCCTCCAGATTGTCAAGGCATTAGCCCTCTTCCTTGAGCCGGTGATGCCGGAGAAGGCGTCGCTCTGCTGGGAGATGCTCGGCCATGAGACTCCTCTTGCCAGCCACCACCTGGATGAGGCAGATATTCCCCTTTCCGGTGTCACCCTCAGGAAAGCCGCCCCGCTCTTTGAAAAGATTGATGATGAACAGTATGCTGTTCTCGAAGCGACCTTTACGCGCCGGGTTGATGAAGCAAGGAAGAAGCAGGAGAGGCATGAGGTGAAGAAAGAGATGCTGACGATAGATGAATTTGCAAAGATGGAACTCTGTGTCGGCCGGGTACTTGGCGCCGAGCCGATCAAGGGATCGAAGAAGCTCCTGAAGATTACCGTTGACATCGGATCTGAGAAGAGACAGGTCGTCTCGGGGATCGCACCCTTCTATAAACCCGAAGAGCTTGAGGGAACCCTCGTTGTGATGGTAACAAACCTTGAACCTGCAACCATCTTTGGTGTTGAGAGCAGGGGTATGATCCTTGCCGCCGGTGATGATGCCGCCCTTCTCATCCCGAACAGGGAGGTTGAGCCCGGCACCCGGATCCGGTGATCACCGCAGCCGGTATCCGGCTGATAGGAGATCTCCCTGGATTCGCTGCTGGTGATCTGCACCGCGAACCTCGATCTCTATCTCCACCCTGATCTCGGTCGGGTGGAGTCCTTTCTCATCCCTTTTCTGGATAATTTCAAGGATATTTCCCCCGGCACCAGCAAGGATGCCAAGCACCTTCGCAAGCGATCCCGGCCTGTCATCTATCACCACCGAGATCGTCATTGAGCGATCCCGTGCCACCAGCGCCTGGTGGATCACCCGCTGAAAGAGGGGAAGATCGATATTTCCTCCTGAGATGACCAGCACGATCCGGCTTCCCTTTGGAAATACCGCTCTCCCGGAGAGGAGATAGGCAAGGGGTGCCGACCCCGCCCCTTCCACCACGAGGTGCTTGCGCTCGAGGAGGAGGAGGATCGCCTGAATCATCTCATCTTCAGAGACGGTTCCAATCTCATCAACAGATGACCTGATGATCCGAAACGGCTGCTCGCCGACGATAGGGACGGCGATCCCATCAGCGATCGTCCGGCCGGGTCGGACAGGCTGCCGCTCCCCAAAAGCAAATGCACGATATGCCGCGTCACAGGCCACGGCCTGCACACCGATAATCCGGGCTTGACTCCCGGCACCCTTGACTGCAGCTGCGATCCCCGCGATCAGCCCTCCTCCACCGACAGGTACGATCACATAGTTCACATCCCTCATCTCATCGAGGATCTCAGATCCGATGGTCCCTGCACCAGTGATCACATCCCTGTCATCGTAGGGATGGATCAGAAAGGCTCCTCTCTCTGCGAGGCAGCTGGCATAGGTGATCGAATCCTGGAGTGTCCGCCCGACAAGGACAACCTCAGCACCATATCCCCGTGTCGCCTCTTGCTTGGCAACTGAGGACCCGACCGGCATCACGATCGTCGCCCGCACCCCGGCAATGCCAGCCGCCAGCGCAACCCCCTGCGCATGGTTCCCGGCAGACGCCGCAACCACCCCTATAGTACCAATTCTTGTTCGGTTCCGGAGTATCGAGTGGACCGCACCCCTGACCTTGAACGATCCCGCCTTCTGGAGGGTTTCGAGCTTCAGGTACACTTCGCAGCTGGTCATTGCGGAGAATGTCGGCGAATAGACGAGCGGTGTCCTGTGGATGTGGGGCCGGATCAGATCCGCTGCATCGGCAATCTCCTGGGGGGTGAGCATACAGACAGAATACATCTCAGGGATGAAAAGCTGTTCGGAATGCATGCAGAAGATACTGACCCATAAAAGCGTGTGTTCGGCAGGAAATGATAATTGCACCCAATTCCTTGTGGAGATACCCTTACAGCGAAAGTCGATAGTACGTTTAGAAGGTCGACCTCATACGGCATGGGATTGATATTGGGAAGAGCATGGTAACAGGATAAATGAAAAAGAAGCGGGCCTGGGGGGATTCGAACCCCCGACATTCGGGTTAGAAGCCCGACGCTCTATCCTGGCTAAGCCACAAGCCCATGAAGAGATATACATATTGTCGTTCTCCCGTATTATTCCTTTGTGTACAATCATGGAGTCACCGGCTCCTCACCAGATGGTGTCACAGAGAAATATATTATAAGTAGGGAGAGGTAATGGAGTTCTATTGCCGCAGAGCGGCATAGACAGAATACAAGAGTGATAGTTATGATCGGACAGAAGATGGAAGAATTGATCAACAACCAGATTAATGCGGAGTTGTACTCGTCATACCTGTACCTCTCCATGTCAGCCTGGTGCTCACAGGAGACCTGGAATGGCTTTGCCCACTGGATGAGAATTCAGGCACAGGAAGAGCTCTCCCATGCAATGAAGCTCTACGATTACCTGGTGGAACGCGGCGGCACGGTCCGGCTGGCAGCTATTGAGAAGCCGAAGGATGCATGGGCAAGCCCGCTTGCGCTCTTCAAAGAGGTGTATGAACATGAACAGAAGGTCACCGGGATGATCAATGCGATGATGGCCGAGGCAATCAAACAGAAGGATTATGCAGCGGAGGTCATGCTTCACTGGTTCGTCTCCGAGCAGGTTGAGGAAGAGGCAAATGCTTCGGAACTTGTCGCCAAGCTTGAGAAGATCGGCGACTCCACCGGTGGTCTCTTCCAGCTTGATCACCATCTCGGGAAGCGCTGATACAGATATCTTTTCTTTTTTGCAGGAGTCGGAATGACCGATCAGAACAGAAAGGCAGTTGATATTGGAATTGTCGGGATGCATTGCGCAAGCTGTGCTCTCGCGGTGGAGAAGGCCGTATCAGAGATCGAGGGCGTCGATTCCGTCACCGTGAATCTCGCCACCGAAAAGGTACGGGTTGTACTGGGTGGAGAGACCATTCCCTTACCGGAGATAGAAGAAGCGATCAAAAAAGCCGGCTTCACCCCTGCAGCTCAGACGATCACCATTCGTATTGGCGGGATGACCTGTGCGATGTGTGCGGCGGGGGTTGAGAAGATCCTCTCCTCACTCCCCGGTGTCGTTTCAGCATCTGTTAATCTCGGAACCGAACAGGCGACCATCAGCTATCATCCTGGCATTATATCGGTTGATCAGCTGAAGAAAGCGATCACCTCTGCCGGGTATACCGCCCATAGCACTGGTGATGAAGGAGCAGAGGAGGAGCAGGCAGCACAGGAGAAGGATCTCCGAGAGAAACTCACCCGTTCGATCATCGGGTTTGCCGTCTCTGCCGTTCTGATACTTGTGATGTATCTCCACCCCCCGCTCCCCCTCCCGATGCCGTACTTCTTCTTCCTGGTTTCGACCCCATTCTTCCTCTACCTTGCCTATCCCATCTTCCGGTCAGCAGTACGTTCCCTCTCCAATGGCATCCTTGATATGGATGTTATGTATGCGATGGGTATCGGAACCGCTTATGGATCCAGTGTCCTATCGACCTTTAATATCTTCCTTACAGGTGAATTCAACTTCTATGAGACGGCTGTCATGCTTGCTGCCTTTCTTACCCTCGGCAGGTACCTTGAGGCACGTGCCAAAGGCAGGACAGGCGAAGCCATCCGGTCCCTCATCTCGCTCCAGCCCAAGAGAGCGACCCTGCTTCGGAATGGTACAGAGATACAGGTCCCAGCAGATGAGATCCAGGCCGGAGATCAGATCCTCGTCCGAACCGGGGAAGCTGTCGCCGTTGATGGCATTGTAATAAAGGGTGAAGGGTCAGTTGATGAATCTCTTGTGACGGGTGAGTCGGTCCCGGTGATGAAGGTGGATGGATCCGAGGTTATTGGGGGAACGATCCTCACCAGCGGAACCCTCACCGTCACGGCAACACGGATCGGCAGGGATACCGTTCTTGCACAGATCATCCGGATGGTTGAGGAGGCGCAGGGAACAAAACCCCCTGTTCAGCGGATTGCGGATTCCGTTGTCTCAATCTTCATACCTTTTGTCCTTTTGATCGCCACCGTCTCGTTTTTTCTCTGGTACGTTATCCTCGGTGAAACACTCCTCTTTGCAACGACGGCACTCATCTCCGTCCTTGTCGTCGCCTGTCCATGTGCGCTCGGGCTTGCGACCCCGACGGCGATCACCGTCGGTCTCGGCAGGGGTGCCGAACTTGGTATTCTCATCCGCAGCGGCGAGACACTGGAACGGTCCGGTGCGATCACCACTGTTGCTGTTGATAAGACCGGCACCCTGACGATGGGCCGCCCTGTCGTTACTGATGTCGTTCCTTCCGGGAGATCCGAAGACGACCTCCTCTATCTTGCCGGGTCTGTGGAGAAACTCTCCCTTCATCCTCTGGCAACGGCGATAGCAGAGAAGGCCGGGAGAGCCGGAATTGCTGCCGGAGATGTGACCGGATTTGAGACGATAGGGGGCCAGGGAGTTCTGGGAGTGATAGATGGCCAGTCCGTCATGATTGGTACCCGTGCCTTCCTGGAAAGCCGCTCGGTCTCTATTCCAAAGAAGGCTCTCGGTTCGATGGTTCGACTGGAAAATGAAGGCAAAACCGTTCCGCTCGTTGCTGTGGATGGGCGGTATGCCGGTCTCTTTGCCATCACCGATCCCCTCAAACCAACCTCAGCAACTGCTGTGAAAGCTTTCACGGAAATGGGGCTCGCCGTGGTGATGATCACAGGTGATAATGAGCGAACTGCCCGTGTCATTGGTGAGAAGGTTGGTATTTCGAAGATATTATCCGGTGTTCTCCCTGACAGAAAGGCTCTGGAGGTGCAGAGAATTCAGGAGCAGGGGGGTGTTGTCGCCTTCATCGGTGATGGGATCAACGATGCTCCGGCGCTTGCACAGGCCGATGTCGGCATTGCCATATCAGGTGGAACCGATGTAGCGGTTGAGACCGGTGGGATCGTTCTGATGCATGATGATCTCATTGATGCGGCGGCCGCGATCCAGCTCTCACAAAAGGTGATGGGGAGGATCAGGGGCAATCTCTTCTGGGCTTTTATTTATAACATTCTTCTCATCCCGATTGCAGCCGGGCTCCTTACCCCGTTCTTTGGGGTTACTTTCCGGCCTGAGTATGCCGGTCTTGCCATGGCGCTCTCCTCTGTCACCATCGTCTCTCTCTCCCTTCTCCTGAAGGGATATACTCCACCAGCAAAGAAGCTTGAGGTGGTAAATTGATTATATATTCGTAAAAATTTAAAATATCCATTTTTTGAAATGAAAGTCCTATTTTGCATAGAGAAATATATTTATATGATCTAATAACAAAGATCTATCACTGAACGGAACCCCCTGTCTACCGGGGGCGTGTGGTACCGGCGATACCGGCCCAGATGAGCATGCTGAATAGGAATGGTTGAGTCCGGAGAGAAAGGTATGGGATATCGTACACACGCACGCCACACCACATGCCCTGGGTGTCGTGAAGAAGTTTATATTGAAGAGCTCGTCGGCGGTGACTGCCCCCTCTGTGGTTCATCAGTCGGTGATGTTGATGCCTCAGAGGAAGAGATCCAGTTTGATGACAGCATCGAGCGGTCAGAATTATCATGGCTTGTGCTGCAGTATTTCCTCTTTAGAAAATTCCAGGAGTATGGAGCGCATCCGCTTCAGGTATACAGACTCCTTTCCAGGATCGATGAGGAGGGCGAATGCCCGGCCGTCCCCGGTGAGAACACCCGGTTTGCGCTTGATGCGGATCTCTCGAGGATGGAGAGGATACTTCCGAAACGGTGCTCCACATGCAGACGGGTCATATTCTTCGGTGGTGCCAAGAAGATCATCGGTGATCTTGTGCATGGTGATATGACGATCAGGTTTTTATGCTCAGATTGTGTCTGTACACAAGACAAGTGATACACTCTCTGAATCTCCAATAGTATTTCCAATGGCGATGAAGTCCGCCAAAACTGCCTCGTCGGCTGATGACTTCTACCAGATAATGGTAGATGATGCCGATGATACATCCTTTTCAGTTCACTATCCGGTATATTCGGGAAAGACGGTGTCAGGATGGCGGATATTGTTTTTACCGCCTGAATGAACCAAATGCCTCCGATACATACTATGCTCTTGCATCGCTTCAGATGCTCGATTCGATCCCTGAAGACGATGAAGATACTCTCTCATTTCTTCATACATTTCAGAGAGAGGATGGCAGTTTCTCAAATGTGTATGTCGGATATGCGGTGATCAGAAGCCTGATTCTTCTCGGCGACAAGCCATCCAGGGACCCATCAGACTGGATCCTCTCTTCGCTCCTCCCGCCGTCTGATCGAACCCGGCCGATAGAATCGTCTTCTGGCTTATGGCAGTTGTATCTTCTGACCAGTCTCTGCCGGTGCCTGAGCATCACCCTTCCCGAAAAGAGATGCGAAACAATCGGTACTGCAGTTCGTAATCAGAGAAATAATGAGGGGGGGTTTGGCTCTCAATCTCCAACCATGGCAGAAACCTCTCATGCTCTCTCAATACTTCATAATCTTGGGTACCCTGTTGCAGTACCTGGGTCTGAGCTATTCATTCAGCGTTGTGAGGACCTGGAATATGGTTTTCTTCCCATGCCCGGCGTACGCCCCTCGTATCTTGAGGATGTTCATGCCGGCCTTCTTGCATCCTCAATCCTCGGATACCGTTCCTCTTTCCTTCGCCACTGTGAATCATTCATTCGGAGATGCTACCATGCAAACGGTGGATATGTACGATCGATTTTTGGAGGTTCGACGACGCTGGAAAATACGTATTACGCGCTGGATGCATTGCGGATGATCAGGATTAGCCGAAATGATAATGCCGAAGGGAGATCTGATCTCCTGGCAGTTGCCTGAGGGTGGTCTCCGGAGATGAGCATAACGTATTTCTGTCCCTTTTGCTGGGCTGAAGGATCAACTGATCTCCAGGTCTGCCCTGTATGCGGAAAAGGCCTTGATTCCTGGAGACAAACTCCATATGAGGAACGTCTCCTTCATTCCCTGAACCATCCGATCCCGGCACAACGAATGATTGCGATACAGATACTCGGGCAACTGAGGTTTGAACCTGCACTACCGGTATTTGCACATCTTGTCACTACCGAAACGGATGTGTATCTTCTGCGGGAGATCGTTTTTTCCCTCTCATTACTCTGCACTGATGAAAGCCGCCGCTTACTGGAAAGGCTGAATCACCACCCGTCTGTGGTAGTGCGAAAGGCCTGCCGGACCGTCTCTGACACGGGTAAGGAGGAACTCCTTCCTTGAAATCACCGGTCAAGGCTCCGCTGATGCGGATTCTGCTTGATGGCAAATCCCACCGTGAGATCGATCTCGCAACCGGTGTCGGGTTTACCAGGGTAGCGACGATCAGGAAATGGATAGATTCGTTTGAACGGGCCGGATTTATCGTAAGAAAGAAAGAGAAGGGAGGGACGGGACATTGTTGCCAGTTGAACCGGAATCGCGAAGCACTGCTGAAGGTCTATCACTATCCGGAATTTCATGATCTACGCCCGGAGATTCGAAGAGTACCGTGGTTCTGCGAGATTTTTACCGGACCATTCAAAACCCTGCACGGCGATCTGCCGGAGCTTATTGATGAGATGGTCAGAGCTTCGCATACGTTCTTTGACACGTTATGTCATTTTGAATCTCCTGATGAAATACGAAAGATATATCGCCAGACGATCCTCGTAAATCAGCTTTCCGGCCTCTCCGAGCCTGAATTTGATGAGAAATGCATCTATTACCAGATTTTCCTTCATGGTGTAATACGGGACATCAGGTACGGCGGTCTTGGTGAGGGGTTTGCAGACGTAATCGGCAAAGCGAGAGCTTCTCTATCACATGAGGCAGCGAAACTCCGGGAATCTAATACGAATTATCCGGAAATTCTGACAGGAGAAACACAGAATGAAGAGTAATTATGTTCTCTACCTCCTCATCGCACTGGGGGGCTTCATCGGGGCGGCTCTCCATAAATGTGTTGAACAGTTGATTCCATCACTCCCTGGAACCCTTTTTGCGAACGTTGTCGGCTGTGTCTTTATCGGTATTTTTATGTACGAATCAATTTACATCGGGGCATTCAGCCGTGAGGCGCGTCTCTTCTTTGGAGTTGGTATGACCGGGTCGTTCACTTCATTTTCGACGCTCGCTGTGGAGACTTTTCTTGCGACTCCGCATATTGCAGTTATGAATATTATTACGAACCTCCTCATGGGGCTTTCCGGGATCTATATCGGCAGGTACCTGATAACCTACAAACGAGGGATTTGAGATGGAATCCATACTTCTTTTTGGTATCGGAGGGGCTGTCGGATCGGTATTCAGGTACGAAATCTCAAAGCTTCAGCCGCTTGGGGGTATTCCGACCGGAACGCTGCTCGTTAATGTAATTGGCAGCTTCCTCCTATCCGTTATCGTCTTCTCGGTTATGTTTGAAGATTCGATTCGCCTCATAGCAACCGGATCTCTTGGGGGATTGACAACCTTCTCAACATTCAGCTTTGAGACGTTCAGGATGCTGGAAAACCATGATTATAACACAATGGGGGTAAATATCCTGTTAAATTGTGCAGGAAGTATTCTTGGAGTGGGCCTTGGATATCTGCTGATACTATGCTGCTAAGAATGGAGAAATGAGTATGTTGGACGATGGATTGTTACTTCGCATTTATATTGCTGAATCGGCGAAAATTAATGGTAAAACAGGGTATAAGGTTCTTGTTGAGTATTTCAAAGAGAAAGGCTTTCCAGGATGCACCGTCTTCCGGGGTATGATCGGCTTTGGTCATGAGAAGAAACTCAGGACAGTGGATGTTTTTAACCTTTCACTGGACCTTCCGGTTGTCATCGATCTGGTAGACACAAGCGAGAGGATTATGGCTGTTGTACCTGAGGTGGAGGAGATGGTGGAGCACGGGCTGGTAATTATCCAGCAGGTACAGATGATCAGGAAAAGGCCATAACAGAGCGTTTCCCCCCTAAACGTTCTTATCTGCTCCGGACCTATGCCGTATCCTGTTCTTCGAGGGTGGTATCCGGATCTTCCTCGCTCTCCGTCTCAAGGTACTGCATGAGGTGGATGACGGGATCCTGG
The DNA here is from genome assembly GCF_024170505.1 of Methanocalculus alkaliphilus. Taxonomy (NCBI): domain Archaea; kingdom Methanobacteriati; phylum Methanobacteriota; class Methanomicrobia; order Methanomicrobiales; family Methanocalculaceae; genus Methanocalculus; species Methanocalculus alkaliphilus. The sequence goes on along the minus strand of NZ_JALJYG010000003.1, from coordinate 29,993 downwards.
AGCTCTCCAGCGATCCGGTTGAGTTTTGCAGCGAGGGTTTCTGCAACGTCACCAAACCCTTCTGTGTACTTTGGCCTGAGCTCCTCTGCTGCGCAATCGATGGAACAGAGTCTGCTCTGAATCGCTCGCTTCATGGGAATCGCTGATGAGTCTCCTGAGATCCCCTCTTCGTCAAGTATCGTGATGAGCCGTGACCGGATGAGGGAACAATACTCTCTGACTGCCCTTTTCTGATATGCTGTTAGATCCGTACAATACCTCGGGAAGAGAGTATCTGCCCCTGAACCGTCCAATATCTCTTCTATTTCTGCGATCTTTCTATCGATATGGCGGCAGGTAGTACGAAGGTGACGTTCCTGGTGTTCATTCATCCTGCCATCGTTTGTACTGGTCAGGGAAATCACCGTATGAATGCCTTTCTTCCTGCGTACATTGCTTTACTCCCTAATTCTTCCTCAATCCTCAGGAGCTGATTGTACTTCTCAACACGTTCGCCCCGGCAGGGTGCACCGGTCTTGAGTTTTCCTGCGGATGTGGCGATGGAAAAATCTGCAATGAAGGAATCGGACGTCTCTCCACTCCTATGGGATATATTGATACCCCAGCCAGCATCCCGTGCAGATCTGATTGTGCTGAGTGTTTCGGTAACGGTTCCAATCTGATTAAGCTTTATCAGCACGGAATTTGCTGCCCCTGTCTCAATTCCTCTCTGTACAAGCGGCCTGGATGTGACGAAGATATCATCTCCAATAATCTCGATATCCTCTCCAAGCTCATTTGTCAGTTTTACCCACCCTTTCCAGTCATCTTCGGCAAGGCCATCCTCGATTGAGATGATGGGGTATGATTCAACAAGTGATCGGTAATATGCAATCATTTCGTTGCTATCCAGTCTCCTCCCCTCACGCTTCAGTTCATATTTCGAATCAGAAAAGAAGCCGCTTGATGCAGGATCGAGTGATATGCCAATCTCTCTGCCCGGTGTATATCCCGCCTCCTCAATTGATTCGGTGATGAGCTCAAGCGGCTCTTCATTGGATGCCACCTTCGGGGCAAAGCCACCCTCATCCCCTACAGCAGTCGGGTACTCTTTCTTCTTCAGGAGGATCTGTAATGTATGATAGGTTTCAGCCCCCCATTGAAGTGCTGTGCGAAAATCCGGGGCACCGAAGGGGACAATCATATATTCCTGAAAATCCGCTCCCTGCCATTGCGCGTGCACTCCTCCGTTGAGAACATTCATCATCGGGACCGGCATCAGATATCCTGCATCTATCTTCAGATACTCATACAGCGGGATTCCCTGTGATAGCGCAACGGCGCGGGCTGTTGCCATTGATACTCCGAGAATCGCATTTGCACCAATCCTGCTCTTATTCGGGGTGCCATCACAATCAATCATGGTCAGATCAATGGCCCTTTGATCTCCTGCATCCATTCCGATCAGGGATGGAGCGAGAGTTCGATTCACGTGATCCACGGCAGTAAGAACGCCCATTCCCATGAACCGCTCATGATTATTGTCACGAAGTTCAGTCGCCTCGTCAACTACCCACGACTGAAGTCGTGGGCTTGCCCTTCCATCTTCCTGACCGTTTAGGTTCAGGACGGAGTGCGATAGGCTGGTTGACATCAGCCCTTGATGCAATGTTTTTTGCGGCATTGATATCCGCATTATCCGTATATCCACATTTGATACAGAAGAAGTCAGACTGGGTTTTCCGGTTTTCCCTGCTCGTATATCCACAATGAGAACATTGTTGGGATGTATATTGGGGATCAACGAGGTAGACCGGGATACCAGCCATATGTGCTTTATATCGGATGTACATTGCTATCTCATAAAACGCCCATTTACCGATTGCCGCTGCTAACGCCTTATAACCGGGTGTCCGATCACGGATACCTGTCAGATCTTCCAACGCGATACCGGATTGTGTGCCTTTGGCTTCAGCGACGATCTGTTTGCTGATACAGTGGTTTGTATCATTCTTGAATCGGCGTTCTTTTCCACTGAGTTTTTTGAGATGTTTTTTTGCGTCCCATGTACCAACGGATTGAAGATCCGCTTTAATACGGGTGTATCTCTTTCTGGATTCAGTACATTTCTGCCCGGAGAAGGTTTCACCTGTCGATGTTGTTGCGATATTGGCGATACCGAGATCGACTCCGATGATCTCCTCAGGTTCAATCTGTGGTTCTTCAGGTACGTCTACCACGATCAGGAGATAGAACTGGTTCTTGACGAGGACGAGATCAGCCTGACCCTTTACCCGTTTGAGATCGAGAGGCTGGTATCTGCCATATGACATCGATACCATCTCTCTTCCGTCAAGTGTCAGGATAGAACAGGTATCAGGAGTCTTTATCGCCAGGATACGTTGATCATAGATGATTGCTCCATGAGGCCTGAACTCATGGTAACCGGATCGATCCGCAAGATAACTTTCGGATACTTTGCCAATCGCACGAATTACCATTTGAGATGACAGGGAGAATGTACCGCGAATGTCATAGTACAGGTTCTTTTGAAGGTCGACTTTGTTAAAAACCTTGTTTCTCCAGGCGAATTCTGAAATATAGTTGCATGCTTCGTTGAAACGCTCCATTGTACGGAGCAGTTTCTGGTGCTGATCCTCGGTTGGATGGAGTTTCACCTTCACTGTTAGAAGCATTATATATACATATCTCAAAAGTATATTTAAACATACCTATGTCGGCATTCATCCCACGACTGAAGTCGTGGGCTTCCTGCCTGTTAGATCGTGAACTCCCGTTGATGCACCGGAAGGAACAGCTGCCCGTGCCATTGTACCATCATTGAGAACAATATCCACTTCGACTGTTGGGTTTCCCCGCGAATCAAGTATTTCACGCCCATGAATCGTTGCTATTGCTGTCTTCATCATCTCGTACGTCACCTGCTCATCTCTTTGTGGTCTTTCTGATGAACTGCAGACTGATCCGGCATCATGAGTCGCATTCATTGACAGGTCCTGATTTGCCAGGGAAAGGAACCAGCCGGTTCATCGGTAAAACAGAAGTCATCAGCCCGCTGGGCGGTTATGGCGGACCTCATCGCCATTGACTGTTAAAGATGATGAGTAATCCGGCAAATAGTTTTCTTTTTCAGATATAATCGCCGGATAAACAAAGGATTAACTATCTTTGTCGGCATATAATCTTTATCTGGTGATGGAGTTCACCGTTAACCGCATTTTGTGCTGATAACTCCTGCTCATCCGAATGCCAATGGTACGTCAACAGAAGAGGTATCGGCTATTCGCATGAAAACCGGAGGAAATACGGCAATGGATGATACACGGCTATCAATTCCTGAAAATCTTGAGAAAGTACTTTCTGATCAACAACGTCGTCTGGAGGAGAATGGCTCGTGGGGCCAGCATTATGCAGAGCGGCTGCGTCACCTTGAGGAGCGCCTTCTGGAGGGCAGATTCCATCTCGCGGTTCTTGGCCAGGTCAAGCGTGGCAAGAGCACACTGTTGAATGCGCTGATCGGAGAGGATGTACTCCCAAGCTCAGTGATCCCGCTCACCGCTCTTCCGACATTTATCCGGTATGGCGATCAGCAGACACTGAGGGTTCGTTATATTGATACCAGGCCTGACATTGTACTGAATGGTGACTCATCCCTCTGGCTGAACAATCAGTTGATGCAGTATATCAGTGAGGATGAAAATCCAAAGAATTGTAAAGGGATTCGCGAGGTTGAGATCGATCATCCCGGAGAGCTGCTCCGTGATGTGGTCCTGATTGACACCCCCGGCATCGGTTCGATATACAGGCACAATACAGAAGCTACGATGAACTTCCTGCCGCAATGTGATGCATCACTCTTTGTAATCTCCGCAGATCCACCCATCACCGAAGTTGAGGTTGCATTCCTCAGGGAAGTGAAAAACCGCGTCGGGTATCTCTTCTTTGTTCTCAATAAGGTCGATTATCTCAACGATACCGACCGGGTCAGGGCTCTTGACTTTTTTCGCACCATATTAATTCAGGATGCTGGCATTGATCCCGCAACGCCGATTTTTGCCGTTTCTGCACGGCAAGGGCTTGAGGCTCAGTTGTCAGGGGATGCCGCACTCTGGAAGGAGAGCGGGCTTAAAGCGATCTACGACCATATCGTCAACTTTCTCGCTCATGATAAGAATCGTGTCCTGAGAGAAGCAATTGGGATAAAGGCATATGATATCTTCCGGGAGATCCACCTCCAGCTGAGCCTTGAGAGAAAAGCACGAAAACTGCCTCTCAACCAGCTTGAAGAGAGGCTTGCACTCTTTGACCGGAAAATCAGCGAGATCAACTCCCGGAGAATAACAACGAGCGATATTCTGGCTGGCGACCACAAGCGTGTCCGTGAACTGCTTGAGAATCATATCAGGGATCTCTCCGATCCGCTTCGTGACATGCTCACCTCGGTTGCGGAGAATGCCATTCTGAACTCGGAGGATGATCCGGACAATGCAGCTCAGGAGGCTCTTGCAGACGCTATCCCCGGATGGTTTGAGGGTGAACTTGGGAAACTCACCGAGAGGATGGACAGGGAGATCGCCATGCGCCTGAAAGAGCATCAGGTACAGGCGGACCTCCTGATCGAATCCATCCGGAAAGCTGCAGCTGATCTCTTTGATATTCCGTACCATGCCCCGGATGGACAACGGGTATACGAACCGGTACGACGGACCTCCTGGATCGATCGTGCATGGGATCGGACCTTCTCTCCCGTCCCCCCTGGCGTTGTCGGAAAATTGTTACCCGGAGCAGTTCGGAAAAAACGTGCCAGGGATCGTGCACAGCGGCATATCGAATCGTTGCTGGTGCAAAACCTTGAGAATCTCAGATGGGAGACGATACAGAATATTGATTCGGCATTCAGAAAATTCAGCACAGATTTTGAAACGCATCTCTCCCTCACCATCGAGGCAACCCATGGCGCTATCTCGTCAGCATGTACGGAAAGAAAAAAGCATGCAGATACCGTGGCGGTCAGGCTGGGTGAACTGGATGCGGCATTAGAGGGGATCGAGGATACGATCCGCCTTTTTGAAACAACCTGAAAGAATCCGGACTTCGAGTACCGGCATATACAAAAGACAGCTGATAAAAAAATCAGTACGACCGCCCGATGAGGGCTGCCGTTCCCTTCTTTGTACAGACGATACATCCAGAATCTCCAAGCCGTTCATTGTACGGACCACGGAGATCTGATCCAAGGAGTGGCGCATCGGTCTCAGCCTCGATCTGATCCGCACAGGCACGGTCGCCGCACCATGCTGCAACTGCAACCCCTCCCATAACTGCTGATCTGATCTCCTCGATTGAGTGACAGAGTCTGATCTTTGCTTCCCGTGCATCTTCTGCACGTACTCGGATCATCTCCTGAATCTCATCGAGGAGGGGTGCAACTTCTGCGGCTGAACTGATCTGGCGTTTGACCTTGAAGCGGTCGACAGCAACAATCGTACCGGCATCAATGTCACGGGGGCCAAGTTCAAGCCTGAGCGGGACGCCGTGCAGCTCCCAGTGATAGTATTTTGCCCCTGGGCGCATATCACGGGTGTCAAGTTCTGCACGTATTCCCATACTCTTCAGCTCGGTGAGGAGCCCTTCTGCTGCTGCCAGCACTTCGTCTCTCCGCTTCCCGATGATGATCGGGATGATGGCGACCTGGACCGGTGCGACGGAGGGGGGGAGAACAAGCCCGGTGTCATCTCCGTGGACCGAGATGACCGAGGCGATGCACCGCTCGGAGATCCCATAACAGGTCTGGTATGCGAGCTGCTGTTCCCCATTCAGATCCTCATAGGTGATCCCGAATGTCTTTGAGAAGTGTGTCCCGAGATGGTGGGCGGTTCCTATCTGGAGGGTCTTTCCATCCGGCATGATGGTATCAACAGCAATGGTGTAATCGGCACCGGGGAATTTATCCCAGTCGGGCCGCCTCGAGATGAGTACGGGAACGGCAAGACCGGTATAGAACTCTGTATATAACCGGACAGCCTCCTCAACCTGTGCAGCCGCCTCCTCCCAGGTGCAGTGAACGGTATGCGCCTCTTTGAAGGAGGTTATCTCCCTGAGCCTGATGAGTGGGCGTGTATGCTTCGTCTCGTACCTGAAGGTATTAACGATCTGATAGAGCTTCAGGGGGAGATCGGCATGTGAGCGCACCCAGAGGGCATACATCGGATAGATTGATGTCTCACTCGTCGGGCGGAGTGCGAGCTTCACATCAAGTTCGGAGAGTCCGCCCCGGGTCACCCAGTAGACCTCCTCTTCAAATCCTTTGATATGCTCCGCCTCTTTCATAAACTCATGGTCAGGGATGAGGAGAGGGAAGAGGGTCTCCTGATGATCAGTATCCAGGAGTGCCCGTAACCGGTTGTATGTATTCTTCCGGATCGCAAACCCGAACGGGTACCAGACGTACAGCCCCTTCACCGGGTAGCGAACATCCATAATCTCTGCGCGCCTGAGAATTTCGTTATACCATGCACTGAAATCGGCAATTGGTGGGAGTGCGTCGGTCTTCTCTTCCATAATCTGACACCTAAACGACCATAAGTATGATAGCGGGCGTTATAAAAGCCTCCGTAATCGCTGCAATGAGAAGGAGAGGGACGACCACCTTTACAAAGATCGCTGCGTACTTTCCTGCTTCAGAAGCGGCATCCCCCTCTCCCTCCAGCTCTCTCCTCATCTCCCGGGCCAGCATAAAGCCGAGTGCTCCTGAGATGAAGAGTGCCGGAAGTTCGGTGATCCCATGGGGTGCAAGAGCGGCTATGACAAAGGTGATGCCCTGAAGCTTCATTGCTATCTGGGCGACGGCACCGACAAGAACCCCGTTTGCGATCAGCACAAAGGTTGTCAGCAGGCCAAATGTCACCCCCCCAAGGAAGAGGATGATGCAGGCCTGAACATTATTGATAAAAAGATTGAGGGCGAGTGTGGAAGGTGGACTGCCCATCATCTCTTCAATATTGAGAGCTTCATGTGCAAGCTCCATGAAAGCATCTCCGATATCCGGATTCATGTACACAAGGCCCGCACCGGCGGCGACCGATCCTGAAAAGATCAGGACTGCGATGAGCGTACTGATGAAGAGATCCCTAGACATGGATGATCATCCTCATCATACCCCGGATCCCGGGTGCCATTCCGACCACGATCATTGCAAGCAGGAGGAGGTACCAGAGTCCCCCTTCGCCATTCTCCCTCCTGTACATCTCAAGTATGTAAATGCCGGGAATAAGGACGGCGAGCTTCAGTGGGAACATTGCAAAGGCCGTCCCTGCCCAGTCGATGAGTGCCGCGCCGACGACATGCTGTTCAACATACCTGATTGGATGGATATCGATCCCATAACTTGTTGCGCTTGCATCGAGAAGATGGCCGAAGATGAGGAGAATGTAGAGGGGGTTCTGTACATACTCCCATCTGAACACGTACCTGATGGCGGCATATGTCAGGGCTGTACTGGCACCTGCCATCAGAAGGATGATGAGGGCAACAGGAAGGTCAATCTGTGTCTCCACCATCCCCCACCAGAGAAGCATCCCCAGCGTCAGGAATGAGATGAGCACTCCCAGCCATCGATATGCCGTCAGATAGGATGGTACAGCCCCCAGACGTTCGACCCCCTTCGCAATGAAGAGGCAGAAGATGGTGATTCCAAAGATCGCAAAAAATATGAGGGGGGTGACCAGCAGGAAGCGGAGATCACTCTGTATCATCCCGGTATCTTCGATAACCCGGAGGAATCCTCCAAATACGACATATGGTATTGTGGCAAGGATAAAATCTGCATCGATTCTGATCCCTGCCCTCTCCAGCCATCGGTAGACGAGGAAGACTGAGATGATAAGTATCAGTGCATAGGTGAGGGTATCGACCAGGGTATATGCCTCTCCGTAGCGGATGGGATCGATGTAGTATTTGTATATGAAGTCACTAATCATGAAACGATCCTGATGGGTTCAGAATACTTCAAGATACTCAAAAATAAAGTTTTTGATAAGTCCAAATGGATGCAGCTTCCCCGCGATGTCGTCATTGGCCATGATGCCCTTGATCAGATTCCACGGGTACTTGATGATCTCAAAATCGGGAGCAATGTCCTCCTTCTGAGCGGACCGGAGACGATGAAGAAGGTTGGCTCCAGGGTCGCCGGACTCCTTGAGGACTCATTTCAGATTCGGACCGAGACGGCTGATACCATCAGCCCGGCCTCAATTGCTGCAATAGAAGCTGCCGGCGCCGGATCTGATGTCATCATCGCTGTCGGCGGGGGGCGTGTCATTGATACAGCAAAAATAGCCTCCTTCAACCTGGATATTCAGTTCATGAGTGTTCCAACGGCGGCGTCTCACGATGGGATCGCCTCCTCACGCGCCTCGGTATCAACCGATGAGGGAAACTCCTCCCTTGATGCCCATCCTCCTGTAGCCGTCGTTGCCGACACCGGTATTATTGCTGGCGCACCACACCGGCTCCTCGCATCGGGATGTGCGGATATCATCTCAAACTATACCGCAATCCTTGACTGGGAGCTTGCCCATCGCCTCCGGGGGGAGCCGATCTCTGAATATGCTGTTGCACTCTCTCGGATGACTGCTGAGATTCTTGTAAAGGATGCCCATCTTATCCGCCCGCGGAGTGAGGAGAGTGCATGGATCGTTACCAAAGCCCTCGTCTCCTCTGGCGTGGCAATGAGCATCGCCGGGTCCTCACGCCCCGCAAGTGGTGGAGAGCATAAATTCGGCCATGCACTTGAACGGCTGGCTCCCGGAACAATCCTGCATGGAGAGGCCTGCGGGATCGGATCGATCATCTCGATGTACCTTCATGGCGGAGACTGGAAGGGGATACGGGACTCCCTCAGGATGATTGGCGCCCCCGTCACCCCGAAGGAGGCGGGCCTCTCCGATCAGATCGTTGCAGAGGCGCTGGTCAGGGCAAAAGAGATACGTCCTGAACGCTTTACGATATTTGATATGGGTATCACGGAAGCATCAGCGGCGACGCTTGTCCGGATGCTCTATCAGGAGTGAGGAAGATGACAGAGGCGAAGAACCGGGTGACACTCATCGGTATTAAGATGGCCAAACCTGGTGAGGAGTTCATCTATGTCGGATCCGTTCCGGCATGTGAGGGGTGTAAAGTCAGGAAGGCATGCCATAATCTTCTGGAAGGGAGGCGCTACCGGGTTGAAACCGTCAGGCCGACAACCCATACCTGCTCCGTCTTCGAGGATGGTGCACAGGTCGTTGAGGTGATCGAGGCGCCGGTCGTTGCACTCATCGCCGGGGAGATGGCAATAATGAATTCGAGAATTGTCTTTGAGTATCCATGCAACCGCGACGACTGCCGAAGCTATGATCTCTGCCATCCGGAAGGCCTGAATGAAAAAGAGCGTTATATTATTACACAAATCCTTGGTAACGCCCCTGATGAATGTCTCCGGGGAAGGAAGAATATGAAACTCGTTGAACTCCTTCCGTTATAATAGTGTGATTACATCGTTCCTGCACGCCATACCGCATCTTCCAGAGCAAGGATACCGCCTGCTCCCTCGACCTCTGCGATCCAGTGCTCTGGTATCCCTTCGATACCAAGACAGGCACCCCCAAGTGCACCTGCGATTGCGGCGATGGTATCGGTATCCCCGCCATACCCGACCGCACGCCGGATCATCTCCCTGAAGGTCTCCTCCTCCATGAAACAGGTGATCGCGGCATGTGTTGTATCCAGCGCATCAAGCGAAGGGATGACTTCTGCCAGGGAGAGGGCAGCGACCCTTCGTCTGACTTCCCCATTGTCACATGATGCAAGTGCCCGGTAGAATGCGGTCTCTTTTGTTCCTCCCCGGCAGAGGATTGCGATCATCTGGTTGACAAAACCTGAGCAGGCAATGGCCACAGGGTGGGGATGGGTGACCGCTGCAGCCACCCTGCTCACTGCGAGGGCATCATCCGGCCTGTAGAAGATCCCGATTGGCGCACCCCGCATCACTGCGCCGTTGGTTCTCCCTCCCATGGCTCCATCCGGCAGCATTGCAGCCTGCCTCACTGGTACGCCGGATCTGATCTTCTCAAGCACCAGACGGCTCGTCGGACCAAAGTATTCGGGGTGTATTGCATAGATGCCGAGCAGTCTTTTCACAAAGTCGATGGCCTGAAAACCCCGGCAGGTGACCAGGCTCTCTGCAAGCGCGATCATCTGGAGCGTATCATCGGTGTACTCCCCCCGGCGTGTCCGAAAAGGACCTCCTCCCATCATACGCTCGGGAATCAGACTGATATTCTCCATCCCTTCAAAGGGCGCACCAAAGGAGTCGCCAATTGCAAGCCCAATGAGGGATCCGGGTATGCGCGTGAATTGGAATATAAAGATCACCAATAAATTATATCATGATACTCACGTGAGTGTTTACTATACAGGTGATTGGGTGCAGAAAGAAGAATTATTACATCTCCATATGTTGATGGTCACAGTAAAGAAGTATTACGAGACCGTCACCGGCGACGCGATTACGACGAACAAATATGACTCTCTCCTTATCTCTCCCGTTCATATCCATAAAAACAAAAACTCCCATAAAGAAGCCCTTCTCACACTGGCAGAAGAGCTGGTTGAGCGGATCGGGACTAGTCATGGAGTATATTCAGAATACCAGAACAAATCCTCTCCTGTAATTGCAATCAAACCCTGACTTCTTCATGGACGAACAAACTGCGTATCGGGAGATTATCTCCCTTCTTCCCTCTGCAGCTACGCCTGAGGATATCCAGCGGGTCAAGCTCTCTGTCTGCCGCAAATACCGCCTCGCGGTGATGCCGAAGAACTCCGCCATCCTTGCGGCGGCGAGACCTGATGAACGTGAATATCTCCGGCGAATTCTGATGGTCAAGCCGACAAGAACCCTCTCAGGTGTTGCTCCAATCGCAGCGATGACATCTCCCCATCCATGTCCGCATGGGATCTGTCTTCCCTGTCCGGGAGGCCCTGACCACCTCTTCGGCTCTCCCCAGAGCTATACGGGTGAGGAACCTGCGGCTCTCCGTGGGCGTGAGCATGCCTATGATCCATATGAACAGGTACATGCCCGCCTCTCCCAGTTCCGCCTCCTTGGACATCATGTCGATAAGGCGGAGCTGATCGTGATGGGTGGAACAATTACTGCACGGGATCCCGCATATCAGGAATGGTTTGTCACCTCATGCCTGCGTGCGATGAATGATTTTCCGGAGAGATCATCGGCTGAATGTACGTATGAGGAGGCGGCATCAGCCAATGAGCATGCAGCAGTCCGATGTGTTGCGATCACCTTTGAGACCCGGCCCGACTGGTGCAGGCGTGAGCATATCGGGCAGATGCTTGGTCTTGGTGTGACAAAGGTGGAGATCGGAGTTCAGCATCTACGCGACAATATCCTCGACTATAACCGGCGAGGTCATAGCGTTGCAGAGACGATAGAGGCAAACCGGCTCCTGCGGGATGCCGGCCTCAAGGTCGGGTTCCATGTGATGCCCAACCTTCCAGGAAGTACTATCGAAACCGATCAGTGGATGTTTCGCGAACTCTTTGATAATCCGGATTTTCGTCCTGATTTCCTCAAGATCTATCCGACACTGGTCACACCAGGATCCGAGATAGAGGCGCTCTATCATCGTGGGGAGTACCGGCCGTATGATGAGGATGAACTTGTCGCCCTCGTCGCCTATGCAAAGGAGCAGCTTCCTGAGTATACCCGGCTCCAGCGGATCCAGCGTGATATTCCTGCCAAACTGATCGTGGCAGGTTCCCGGCATGGAAACTTCAGGCAGCTTGCGCAGCAGCACCTCATATCGGAAGGAAAACGATGCCGGTGTATCAGGTGCCGTGAGATTGGACGGAGTCCTGATCCGAATGAAGGGGATATCCAATCTGTTGCCTATGACTGTTGTGGTGGCCGTGAGTTCTTCATACAGGCCGTGGCAGGAGACTCGCTGATTGGTTTTGTGCGGCTTCGCTTCCCGGGGAAGGCGTTCACCCCCGGTCCTGAGGATACCGCCCTTATCCGGGAGCTGCATGTCTATGGGAGCATCGTCCCTCTTACAGCCGATCCCCTGGGGGATGAACGGCAGCACAGATCCTATGGGAAGCTCCTTCTTGATTCCGCAGAGGAGATGGCACGGTCCGGCGGATATCACCGTCTTGCCGTGATGAGCGGCATCGGTGTCCGTCCATATTACCGGAAGCAGGGATATCAGCGAGAAGGACCATATATGGTGAAACGAATTATATGAAATCTGCGACCGTTGAGTTTCTCAAAAACCGGTTCTCTGACTATTATGGGGGGCGTATACCAAAGACCGCCCCTCTTGGCATACCGGAGGCACTCTCCCAACGGGAATGGGGTTTCATGTTCTTTGGGACCAGGATAACGCCGGGTATGCGGCGTCATCTCTCATTTCCAACACGGGAAGAACTCTTCTCCTATCTCAGATCGATGACACCGGCCCATGTCTACTACTCGACAGCCTATTATGACCATCCCGCTGCCCCGGTGATGGAGGAGAAGGAGTGGGGGGGTGCGGATCTCATCTTTGATCTTGATGCCGATCATATCATGCGCGGCCCCTATGATCAGATGCTTGGCAGGGTAAAAGACGAGCTTCTCAAACTGATCGAGATGCTCTCAAATGACTGCGGGATTGACCCTGAACGGGAACTCTCGATAGTCTTCTCAGGAGGGCGGGGATATCATATCCATCTCCGTTCCACTGCGATGAGGTCATGGAAGAGTGCAGAACGGCGTGAGCTTGTGGATTATGTCTGTGGAACGGGGCTATCCCCGACTCTCCTTCTGAGCCCGTCGAATCTGCCGGATCGCGGGTGGAGGCTGAGGCTGAAGAAGGCCGTCTCAGAGACCCTCCATACCATCGGATCCCTGCCTCAGGATGAGCAGGCAGGACTCCTCTCGGCTGTCCGGGGGGTCTCCCCACAGGGTGCTGGCAGCTTTTTGAAGCGGCGTGCAGGTCTCATTCGTTCAATCGAGAGGAATGATTATTCATTCTGCATTCATGACCGGGTAATGCAGGCGATGTTTTCTGATCCGGAGAGTATTCTCTCAAAAAAGATACGGGATCAGGCTGCGCTTGCAGATGAGCCGGTGACGACCGATATCAGGCGGCTCATCCGCCACCCCTCGTCTCTTCACGGGGGGAGTGGACTCCGGGTTACTCCTCTTGATCTGCGCGAGGTTGATGACTTTGATCCGCTCATCGATGCGGTCGTCTTTTCCGATCGTCCGGTGAATGTGGAATCATCCTTTGCTCTGGAGATGCCGATCCTTGGAAACAACTATGCCATCGAAAAGGGGATCAATACTGTGCCTGAAGCACTTGGTATCTTCCTCTGCTCCAGGGGTATTGCGGAGTATGGAGGGGGTATGGTATGAGCATCTCATTTGATCGCCTCAGATCGATCCTCTTTGATGAACGGGCGAGCGGCACCCTGACTGATATACCGTCTGAGTTCTATCAGAACGTCCATGAAGAGATCGAACGGATGTACCGGGCTCTCTATGACTCCGGTGATCCCCTCTCTGAGGAGACGCAGGATATGATCCGCCAGATTGAGAGTATCAAGTCCTTCCTCCAGGAGATCTTCGCTATCCGGACGAGCCGGATCATCGAGCTTGCCACCGCCAAAGCGAACGGGGATATGATCGACCGGGAGATGATGCGACTCATGACCTCCGAGGAACGGCTTCTCTTCGATAATGTCTCCCAGGCCGTCTCCCATGCACGCAGCACGATGGTCGAACTTCATATCCGGAGAAAGACCCCGGTTATTGAGGAGAAGGTGGAGGAGGAGGCTGGGGAGGTGATCACCCCCCAGGAGGTGACGCCGGTCCGAATCACCACCCCTGTTGAGCAGTTTATGGGGTATGATGGAAGGACATACTCACTTCTCCCTGGTGACATCGTCGTTCTTCCCCGGCCAAATGCCGATGTCCTCTGCAACCGCAACATAGCCTTAAATACAAGGATTCGCAAATAAATATGGTATTCGGGTTCCTGAAATCGAGGTATTTTTCATGAAAAGACCAGCAAAATTCAACACCTACTGTCCGTTCTGCCGGACACACACCGAGCATGAGATCGAGAAGGTCAAGAAGGGGAAGACGACAGGTCTTCACTGGATTGACCGACAGAAGGCTCGCAGGCCCCGTGTCGGAAATATGGGGAAATTCAGCAAGGTGCCTGGAGGCGACAAGCCAACAAAGAAGATCAATGTCAGGTACCGCTGCAAGACATGTTCCAAAGCCCACCTGAGAAAAGGATACCGCATTGCGAAATTTGAACTGACGGAGTGAGTCTATCAATGGTTGAATTAACACGTGAGAACCGGAGCAGCTTCATGAAAGTGAAGTGTCCGGACTGTGAGAATGAGCAGATCGTCTTTGAGAAGGCAACCACGGCTGTGGACTGTATCGTCTGTGGCCATCTTCTTACTGAGCCGACCGGCGGCAAAGCAATGATAAAGGCTGAGATCGTATCAACATTTGAGTGATTGTCTGATGAGCGAGAGGTTATGGCCTGAAGATGGAGAACTGGTCGTCTGCACCGTCGTTGATGTCAAGGACTTCGCAGCATTTGTTACCCTGGATGAATATGAAGGCCGCCAGGGTCTCATACCAATCTCCGAGATCGCGCGTGGGTGGATCAAATATATTCGTGATTATATCCGTGAGGGGCAGAAAGTCGTCTGTAAAGTCCTTCATGTGGATACCTCGCGCGGGCATATCGACCTCTCATTAAAGGATGTCAACGATCACCAGCGGCGTGAGAAGATCCAGGAATGGAAGAACGAGCAGAAGGCTCATAAATGGATAGGATTTGCCGCAGAGGCGACCGGTATTAATCCTGCCGAAATCATTGATCCCCTCCGCGCAGAGTATTCGCTCTTCTATCCCTTGTTTGAAGAGCTTGTCATTCAGGGCGATGATGCCCTCCGCCGGTTTAATCTGCCTGACCCTGTGATTGAAGCGCTCATGAATGTCGCAGCCGAGAATGTGAAGGTTCAGAGGGTGATGATCTCGGGAATCATCGACATGATGTCTGATAAACCGGATGGTGTGAATATCATCAGGCGCGCCCTCAGGAGTGCCGAGACGAAGATCCCCGGTGTCGATGTCGATATCACCTATCTTGGCGCCCCACGATACCAGGTCAAGGTCACCGCCACCGATTACAAGGTTGCAGAGAAGGCGATCGAGAAGGTTACTTCAAACGTCATTGGTGTCGTTGAGAGAGCTGGCGGAACCGGAAAGCTGATCCGTAAACAGAAATAAGATAGCCGGTACTATGTTTGGCCGGATGAGACGGTGCCCTGAGGATGGCACCTATACTTTTTCTCAGATCTGCACCAGGTGTGCTCTTCGCACGCGACCGGTGCATCCACCCCGATTCTCACCACAGGATCGCTATGGCAGATACAGGAGGCAGATGCGTTCATGGATCGAGTAACAATCACCTATACAGTTGATAATCCGGATGACTACTCCGCTCAGATTATGATAGAGGGGCTTCCGGGTGTCGGCCATGTCGGCAAACTCGTCGCCGATCATATCGTTGACGAACTCGAGGGAGTTCTGGTTGCAGAGATCATCTCGCCCCACTTTCCACCGCAGGTGATGATCGACCGGGAGGGTACTGTTCATCTCCCCAAAAACGAGCTTTACTACATTCCCGGCGATCAGCCGATGCTCATTCTGACGGGAGACTGCCAGAGTGTCTCCCCTGAAGGCCATTATATCATGACCGGTCATTATCTTGATCTCGCCGTTGTGTTTGGTGTCACCCGCATCTATACCCTCGGCGGATATGGTGTCGGCCACCTTGTCGAGACGCCCCGGGTTCTCTGTGCAGCTGATCAGGCTGCGCTTGTCACTCTGGCAGTGGAAGCAGGTTGTACCTTTTCACCGGACGAACCTCCTGGAGGGATCATCGGTGCAGCCGGTCTCCTCGTCGCCCTTGGCTCCCTCCGTGGTATTGAAGGCATTGCACTTCTCGGGGAGACCTCAGGGTACCTCGTTGATCCGATCAGCGCACGTGCCGTCATCACGGTCCTCTCAAAACTCATCGGCAGGGACTTCGATCCCGCACGTCTTCAGAGGACGGCTGAAGAACTTGAAGGAGCCCTTGAAAAGCTGAAGGAGTCTGAAGCTGATCGGGAACGCGATGATCTCTCCTATATCGGGTAGATATGATCCGTGTTGCAGCTGATCTGCATATCCATTCCTGTTTTTCGATGGCAACGTCGAAGGATATGCTCCCTGACCATATCCTCGCCGGGTGCAGGATAAAGGGTCTCAATGCTATCGGAAGTGGGGATGCTCTTCATCCGGAATGGAGGCGGATGTGGGGGGATGCTGATAATCCGGAGGGTATCATCATCCTTCCGACGGCGGAGGTCGAGGATCAGAACCGGGTTCATCACCTGATCGTCTCTGAGGATTTTGAGACCTTTGCAGCACTTGAGGAGACTTTCTCTCCATACTGCTCCCATATCCAAACATCAGGGAGGCCGCACCTTCGCCTTGCCGGCTCTGAGATTGCCCGGTATGTCAATGAAGCAGGCGGGGTGATCGGCCCGGCTCATGCCTTCACCCCGTGGCGGTCGATCTATGCCGCTTTCTCTTCGCTTCAGGACTGCTATGGCGATGCAAAGGTCGGTTTTCTGGAGCTTGGCCTCTCTGCGGACAGCAGGGATGGTGCCGGGATCAGTGAGCTTGCACAGATTCCATTTCTGACAAACTCTGATGCCCACAGTCCGCACCCGGCAAAGCTCGGTCGGGAATGTACTATCTTCTCGCTATCATCGCCGACTCCCGCAAGCCTTCTCCGGGCGATCCAATCGGGATCCATTGAGATGAATATCGGATTCTTCCCTGAAGAAGGCAAGTATAACCGAACGGCCTGTACCCGGTGCTATCACCAGTACTCGCTGGCTGAGGCAGAGGAGTACGGGTGGCGGTGCCCGGTTGATAAAGGGAGGATCAAGAAAGGGGTCAGGGATCGCGCCCTGGAACTATCCAGTGGTGAGCCGAAGGGACGCCCTCCCTACCTCCATATCATCCCGCTGCCGGAGATCATCAGCACGGTTCTTGGGACCAGTTCTCCGATAACGAAGAGGTGCCGGCTCCTCTACAATGAACTTATCGAGGTCTTCGATAATGAGCTTGCCCTTCTGGTTGCGATTCCTCCTGATGAGATCCGGTCGGTTCATCAGGGTGTGGGCGATGCCGTCGCCGCCTTCAGGGAAGGGAGGGTAACCCTTCATCCCGGTGGCGGCGGGCAGTATGGATCCTTCTCACTCTGAGCTGTATTTCGTAGCCATTGCAACGAGCTCCTCTGCAAACCGGTCCGTGAAGTAGAGATGGCTGTATCCTGCGATGGTCTCTCCCGCAATAATCCCGTCCTGCTGATCCATAATCCCTTTTCCCCTCTTCAGAGTAAAGGCGTAGCGTGTATCAGTATCCGGGTAGACGGTTGAGTAATGAAATTCGTGGCCCCTGAAGGAGAGCCCTTTCGTAAATGATGAAGATGTGTGGCTGACCTCTCCATCGATATAGCCAAGTGCCTGGAAACGGCTCTTCATCTCTGCATCTGCCGGGACAACACCCGCCAGGCTGTACCTTCCCTCATCCGTGCTG
Source organism: Methanocalculus alkaliphilus (assembly GCF_024170505.1). Lineage (NCBI taxonomy): Archaea > Methanobacteriati > Methanobacteriota > Methanomicrobia > Methanomicrobiales > Methanocalculaceae > Methanocalculus > Methanocalculus alkaliphilus. The sequence goes on along the minus strand of NZ_JALJYG010000003.1, from coordinate 12,268 downwards.
AGCGATCGGGAGAGGTAGATGAGACCTCCGCACTCACCATAGATTGGAAGTCCCCCTTCAGCAGCCTTTTGTATCTCCTGTCGACAGGGGCTCTCTTCAAGCGCCTTGGCGTACAGCTCGGGATACCCGCCGCCGAGGTACAGGCAATCAACATCCGGGAGGTGGTTGGTCATCGGAGAGAAGAAGATGAGGTCCGCACCCGCTCTCCGGAGGCGCGTCAGGTTCTCTGCATAATAGAAGCAGAACGCCTGGTCCATCGCAACACCGATCCGGACCTTCCCGGATTCACTGCTTCCCTCCTCTCTCCTCATTGGAAGGGGGGGAGCAGCAGAAGCCGCCTTGATGATCCCCTCGATCTCGCAGCACTCCTCGATGACCGCACTGGTCTTCTCCATCCCCTCTCCCTCGCCTGCCATTGCCAGTCCGAGATGGCGGCTTCCGACGGTGAGACTATCATTCCGGGGGATCCAGCCAAACGATGGGATCGTCTCTTCGAGACGTATCATACTCCGGTGGCGTTCAGATCCCCCACGATTGTAGATGACACCGGAGCAGGTGACTGCCGGATCAAAGCCTGTATACCCCATGATTAATGCATGAACGCTCCTGCTCATCCCCTTGACATCACAGACGAGGATGATCGGGCTTGAGAGGATCTTCGCACAATCGGCGGTACTTGAAATGCCTGTGCCGTCGATACCGTCATGGAGGCCCATCACCCCTTCGATGACGGCGATATCCGCTCCTTCCGAGGCAGAGGTGAAGGTCCTCATCACCTCATCCTTCCCCATCATGTAGGGATCGAGGTTTCGTGAACTCCTCCCGCAGATCGCTGTATGATGCGTGGGATCGATGAAGTCGGGGCCGACCTTGAATGGCTGGACCTTCAGTCCTCGTGCGGTCAGGGCCCCCATCAGCCCGGTAGCGACGGTGGTCTTTCCGCAGCCGCTGTGCGTGCCTGCGATGACTATTCTTGGGATATGTATCTGGTTATCTGACAATGAGCAGCTCCTCTCCTTAATTATGGCATATGGCGCGGGGAGAGAAATATACTCTGGTCGGAGATATGGCTGAGTACCGTGAAAAAGGCGGTAAAGAAGAAAAAATCGTGTCATTCCTCTCCTGGCTGATTTCTGGGTCTGCTACCTGTCAGACTGTGAAGGAGACTAAAAACAGCGAGGTTCAGAACGGTTGCAAATGGCGGGATCATTCCTTCTGCTTCTTTCTTGCGGAATAGATCATGGCAATTCCTGCAAGCCCTGTCAGGTAACCGAACCCGGCGATGATCCGTGCCACAACCGGGAGTTCGGGTTCTCTTCCGGTTGTCATGCCTGATGTGAGATCAAGGGTCATTGTTGCCCGATGTCCTGTATGTTCGGCGATGATCCGATATTCTGTCACTCTCCATTCGGGATCAAAGGCATAGAACCCAAGCTCATCTGCGGTATCCTGGATGTACTTTTCTTCATTTCCATCCCTGATGGTATAGATGGTAATCTCCGCATGTGCCATGGGAGTTCCTCCTTCATACCATGCCCTGATCAGTATTTCATCGTACTGGTCACCAGTCAAAAATGCACCAACATATCCTCTGTGTGCAGATACCGGTACGATGAGTGCAGATGCCAGGAGAATGATCATCAGGCCGGCCAGGAGTAAATTGATATATCTCTTCATCGTTTCCCTCCCTTCAGTTGAATTGGTAATAATTGGGGTTTTACACGCACCAGGTACCCCACTATCACTCCTGTAATGATCGCTTCGGTAATGATAATCGGAATATGTGCAACTGCGAGGAGACCTGCGATTGCACTGAATTCGCTTCCTGAGATGACAAGGGTTGCAACCAGAAGAAGGACGCTGAGAAGAACGGCAAGCCCGCCAATGATACCACTAATGAGGGTGAGTGGCAGTCCCCGCCCAGAGGTTATCAGGAAGCAGAGATAGCAGATGAGAGCCGGGACACCCAGTATCACGGCATTCACCCCGATGACGGTGATACCTCCATGCTGGAAGAGCAGCGCCTGGAGCGTGATGCCGATGAAGATGCCAATATAAGAGAGTGGACCAAGCACGATTCCGACAAGCCCGTTTAAGATAAGGTGTGCACTGGAAGGGGGAATGTCGATATGCACAAGCGAGGCGACAAAGAATGCACCTGTCATCACTGATAATTTTGGTATCTGTGCTGCCAGATCCTCCTCCCGTCCCACCCAGCGGTAGGTTGTTGCAAGCAGGATAATGGTAATAATCCAGCCTGCTGCAACTACCGGCATGGGGAGAATTCCATCGGATACATGAACCATATCAGTCACCGGTTATAAAAACCATTGATTTAGAGAAGAACACTCAATATAAAGGAAAAAGTGGGAAGTGGATCTCCTGATTATACCGGTATTATTTCCGTGATGCATAGATCACGACCATAAGCCCGCCCAGAGCTGCGAGGAGACCAAATCCCGGACTCTCTACTGGAGCTCCAGGAGTTGCAGGTGCCATATCCGGATCTTCAACCATCACATTGATTTCAGCGGACTCCCAGACAACATCATCATCCCGCTGTAGCATGAAGACGATAGACGTTCTCCCGTCCTGTATGCCACGGACATGGACATGGTCGCCATGGCAGAGGAGTTCGACGATACCGGTTGGTGCACCATCGGCCAGTCGCACATTAAAGATATATGCTCCCGTGAATACTCCACGTCCGGGATCATAAAAGATATCCTCTTCCATCAGCGGAACCATCTCTCCATCATCGGTTGTAAATTCTGCTCCAAGTGAGATGTGCTTCCCTTTCGTCACAACAGGAAGCCTGCCATGCCAGTGATCAAAATGGAAATCAGCTGTCACTTCCCTGACACTCCTGTCGATGATCGTCAGTTCAGAGATCTGGATCGTACCATCTCCCACAATCTCTGTCGGTGTATCGTCCTTCCGTACATTGACTCCGATTGAGGGTGACTCCCAGACGACCGCATCATCCTGCTGGAGCAGGAACACTATCTCAGTCTCTCCTGCCTGCTGGCCACGTACATGGACATGATCGCCATGATTGACAAGTGTGACGATGCCTGTCGGTGCACCTTCGGCGAGCCGGACATTGAAGATATAATCTCCGGTAAAGGTTCCCCTCCCGGTATCATAGAATGTATCTTCTTCCATGAGTGGGATAGCCTCTCCATCTGCTCCGGTGAATATTCCCCCAAGCGAGATATGCTTACCCTGGATAACAACCGGGAGCCTGCCGTGCCAGTGATCGCCATGGAGGTCAGCGGTAACTTCCCTGACACTCCTGTCAATGATCTCAAGGCTTTCAACTGTCATCCGGTCTGCTGATACCGGCAAACATAACAGTGTCATAACCAGGATAGACGTAATACATGTTAATACAAATCTTTTATACGTAATCATTAGTACAATCACCTATGAATATGGTTATACTACTTCGATACGATAGACTACTATAAAAATATGTCTTATTGATTCAGAATAGATCGTTCTATGGTAGCAAAAAAGACTATCTCACTCTGCCGGGCCTGGTGAAACAATACAGCAGAAGAGCTTTGAATCCGGAACGGGAGGCTTCTCGGGCGTACCGGTGATGATCCGCTCCTCCTTCTCCCCAAGATCCTGACAGATATATATCACACAATCCATCCCACGCAGTGCACCTGCAAGCGTGTGTACCGGAAATTTCGGATCCGCGATGACGAAGACGGGACGGTTCCGGCTGAGATCATGACGAATATCATCGACTGCCTTCTCATGATCCTTTCCATGGGCATCGATCACGGAGGCGTTACTCCATGGTACACCGACTCGTGCAAAAGCGACCTGAAGTGATGAGATCCCGGAGATGATCTCCCCTCCAAGGTATCCAAGGCCAGCGAGGAGGGGATCTCCGGTCGAGAGGATGACTGCATCATCAGGAAGACCCTTAAGCGCCTTGTAGTCGGTGATTGTATTGACAGCACAATCAGGGTGAATATATCGATTCACCCGTTCGATTGCCCGTCCGGATCCATAGATGAGCCGGGCAGAGAGGATCGCCGCAATCGCCTCCTCTGTGAGCATCCCCTCGCCGCATCCGACACCAACCACCTTCATCGCGAATCACCGATGATTCCGCCATGTCGATCGACGATGACGACCCGGATATCCGGATATTTCCTCTCCCTGAGAATCGCCTGCATTCTCTGCATTCCCTCTTCTGTTGCCATATATTCTTCAACCGTCTGGAATCCGGTTCCTTTAAGAATATCCGGGACCAGGAACTTCAGAACCAGTCCGGGAAGGCCGCAGAGTACTGCCTCTCCTTCCAATGCACCAAGGGCCTGGCCTATCCTTGATCCGGCAAGGATCACCTCGTGATCCGGGAAGAGGAGGCGTGAGATCCGAAGGCCGATACGCCCGGTGGTGATCACCACCCGGTCCGCCCCCCTGATCCTGTCTTCCATCGCCGAACCGAGGTGATCGTCCCATGGCTCGACAAATCCGGTTGTTCCAAGGAGAGATATGCCCCCCTCAACCCCGACCTTCGGATTTAAGGTGTCGGCTCCGGCTTCAACCCCGCCAATAACAGAGAGGGTGACTGAGACGCCTGGATACCCGGTTTCAGATAGTGCTTCCCGGATTGCGGTCAGGATACACTCCAGGGCGGGTGGGGATATCGCAGGCTCGCCTTTCTGATATCGTGGTGTATCACGGGTGAACCTCCCGATCCCCTCACCAGCCCGGATGATGATTCCATCCCCTTCCAAAACCGCGTCTGCCCTGAAGATGAGGCCTGCCGTCCGATCTTCCGGATAGTCCCCAGAATCCTTGACAGCCCTGCCCTGCCCCTCTTCACCAGATACCGGAACAGCCACCCGGATTTCGCAGGGGAGGAGGAGATTCACCTCTGACACAGCTTCTTTAAAAGAAAGAACGGCTGCCTTTGCCGAAGCGGCGGCCGTCGCCCCTGTTGTTATTCCCCGTCTGAGGATTGCTCCGGATGCGGTCAGCACGGCTCTTCCCTCTTCAACAAGGGCACGGGCCGTATCGTCTTCAATACGGGATACCCAGTCATCAGGATAGGGAAACCCTGTCACGGGATCGATCATAAGGATAACGTGATGATCTCATTGATGCTGGCGACGGCGATTGGTGTCCCTCCGCGTGTGCCAAGGTTTGAGACCGATGGAACCGGCTTAGTCCTGAGAAGCTCTTTTGATTCTGCCGCATTCACAAATCCGACCGGCGTCCCGATGACGAGGCGGGGGATGATCCCCTCATCGATCATCGTACAGATGGAAAGAAGGGCAGACGGTGCGTTTCCAATGACAATGATCGATCCATGGAGTCTCTCCCTGAGGGCGAGGAACCCTGCGGATGTCCGGGTAATACCGGTCTCCTCTGCAATATTCGCACCATAATCGAGGGCACATTCGATACTGCACTGGTGTCCTTTCTTGAGAATGCCGATCTGCACCATTCTGATATCTGTGAAGACGGGTGCACCCTCCCTGACCGCAGAGACACCGGCAGTGATCGGATCATTGGAGAACCGCATCAGGTCAGCCATTGCAAAGTCGCCCACTGCAACCGAACAGCGTTGTCGAATCCGATCCTCCGGGGTTAAATCCCCGATCGTCTCACGTGCAAGCCTCCGGCTCGCCGATGCAATTGCATACCCTTCGCGTGTGTCTGCGCCAAGGTCAATATACGTATTTCCGGTGGTATCCCCGTGGGGTGATAATTCCTCTGACATCGTCTTCAACCTTCCAAATCCGGCTTTCAGTGCCGCCGATGATCACAATCGAATGCATGTCGATGGGGGAGGTGTCGGCTCTCAGCTCCGCCAGTGTCATGACATGCACCTCTTCACCTGGTCGGTAGGCATTCTTTACAACACCAACCGGGGTTTCATCTCCCCGATGCCGGCCGATGATCCCAATCGCCGTATCAAGGTTATGTGGCCGTCCCCGGCTTCGGGGATTATAGATGGCCATGGGAACTCCCATACGCGATGCAAGATCAAGCCGCTCCTCGATCACCTCCCATGGGGTGAGGAGATCAGAGAGGGAGATGGTGACATAATCTCCGGAGAGCGGGGATCCGAGGCGGGATGCCGCAGCAGTTGCCGCCGTCACACCGGGGATCACCTCGACCGGAACCTTCGACTGCGTACGATCAGCGACTTCAAGGACGATACTTGCCATGCCGTAGACGCCGGCATCGCCCCCGGAGACCATTGCAACCCTGTGGGTTGCCGCAAGATCGAGCGCCATCTGTGCCCGGTTCACCTCTTCACCCATCGGACTTTTGACCACTTCTTTCCCTGTAATGAGCGGTCTGATGAGATCGATATAGACGTTATTCCCAATAATATACTCTGCCTTCGCTATCGCCTTGAGGGCGGCAGGAGTCAGCTGTTGTGTATTTCCCGGTCCTGTGCTGACAATTGAGAGGATTCCGGTCTTTTTATCGTCCGATTGCAATGGTAACCCTTCCATAGGTCTTCTTCTTCATAACCAGCCTCCCCACCTCTGCCAGGGCAACTGCGCATGGCTCTGCAACGCCTGAGAGCCCGATGAGTCCTGCCCGTGATGGGGATGGTGTCTCTGTTCTATTGATCGTTTCGTCATTGAGATAGATGAGTACGCCACCTATCCCGGCAATCCCTTCTGCCAGGCCGGGATCACCCCGCTTCTTCTCTGTCGTCACGTATGCCCCGACCTCCTCCTGGCTGATTCCTTCTGAGGAGAGTGCGGATCTGATGGCATCGATGACCTCGGCTGCGGTAATCCCGCGCCGTGCTCCAATCCCGACCATATATGGACGTTCCTGGATAAGGACCGATACACCCGGGCCGGCGACGACGATGCCAGGCTCCGGGATCTCATAAACAGGAACCTCGCCATCAAGGAAAGCGGCATTCACTCGTCGTGTCGATGGCCGGTTGATGACCCGGCATCCCGCCTCGTCTGCTATCCCTTCAACCGAAGGCCGGCCATGCACCTCGGTTGCAGTGGTGATCACCGGTACAATCCCACGTGCAGAGAGGCGTTTTGCTATCTCGTTTCCGCCATGATGGCCTCCGAGCACGGGAATCGCATACCGGCAGTCCGGACTGACAACGATGACCGCCGGATCATGCCATTTATCCTGTAATAGTGGTGCTGCGGATCGTACCGCGATACCCGCAGACATGACCGCAATGATGGCTTTATACTCCGAAAAAGCCCGCTCAAAGACCTTGTCGTCATACATGAGGAGATCACCTGCAACCGCTTCAGCTATCTCCTCTCCTGCGGTTTTAAACCGGGGCAGGGTGATGACGGCGATCTTCATGAATAGAGGTGTGAGTGGGTAAAATCGCTCTCGATCCCAAGGACGGCCTTTCCGATGATGATGAGGGCTGTCCGGGTTATTCCGGCTTCATCTGCTCTCTCTGCAATATCGGCAACCGTTCCTTTGACGATCTTCTGGTCATCCCAGGTTGCGTGATAGATGACGGCGACCGGTGTATCCTGTGGATACTCGACCCGTTCCATGATCTCCCTGAGCTTCTCTGTTCCAAGGAAGATGACAAGGGTCTCACCGATACGGGAGAGCTCCCTGATCCGATCCTCCGCAAGGGTTGCTCCTGCCGGTCTGGTGATGATGACACTCTCAGAGACGCCACGGAGGGTCAGCTGTGTCTTCAGTGCCGCAGCCGCCCCGAAGAGGGAGGAGACCCCCGGGACAATCTCTGCCTCGATCCCCTCTTGTGAGAGGATGGCCATCTGTTCGACTATCGCACCATAGATGGCTGGATCTCCCGAATGAAGACGCACAACAAGTTCTCCACGGGAGATGCCTTCTCTGATGGCACCACAGATCTCATCGAGGTTCATCTTCGAAGAGTCGAGCTTCATGGCTGCACCGGAGGCCTCGATGAGTTCGGGGTTGATGAGTGATCCTGCATAGATGAGGAGATCGGCCCTCTTGAGAAGATCCATCCCTTTCACTGTTATGAGACCCGGATCGCCGCATCCTGCACCTACAATATAAAATGTTGTCATCTATTTCCTCGCATATAATATACTGAAATAACTGCTCTCCTCCGGGAGGTCATCGCCTGTGAAGACTGCCATCCCATCCATGTACATCCGTTCGATCAGGGTAAACCCGGTGTAGCCGTCCTGCCTGAGCTGGTCTGCCAGATCCCTCGGCCGCCGAACCTTGAGCCTGATAGCCACCTGCTCCTCTGATCCGTCCGAGACCGAGAAGCTGGAGGAGACCGGAATCTGCGCAACTGAAGAGAAGGCGGTGATTGAGCTGATCCCGGGAACGGTCTCACATACTATCTCCGGATGCTTTCTCTGCAATATCGCTGTTAACCGTGAGAATGTCGAGAAGAAGTTGGGATCTCCGATGATCCCAAAGACTGCAGTCCCAAAGAGCGCAGAAGGGGCTATCCGATCAGCGTTCTCTTCCATACACCGCTCGATATACGCCTCATCATGTGTCATCGGGAAGTCAAGGGTGACTGCGTCACTCCGATACGGGGCGACGAGATCATATGCCATCTCCCCGGGCACATAGACTGCATCCGCCTCCCTGAGGAGCCGTGCAGCCTTGATTGTAAGAAGCTCGGGATCACCTGGTCCAAGACCGACTGCAATTAGTATGGTACAACACCTCCATGAATGATATAGACTGGATTAATTGGCTTAAACATCGTTTTCCCGAGGAGATCATGGGATCGTGAAACCTGGAGCAGGACCGCGTCCTGAAAGATTCCCAGGGACTTCATTGTTTCAATAGCAGAGGCCACAGTCTCAATAAGAACCGCATTGACGACGATCGATCTGACCCTCTTTTCGGCAAGAAGGGTGAGTATCCCGGTCAGACCCTGTGTTCCTCCGATGAAGGCGACATCAATCCTCTCCATCTCCCTGATGAGGGCGATGGCATCACCCTCGACGAGAGTGATGTTTGAGCAGCCTGCTGATCTGATATTCTCTCGTGCAGTCCCGACTGCCTCAGGCCTGATATCAACGGCATAGACCTGCCGGGCTGTTGCAGCGATGGCAAGGCTGACCGTCCCGGTACCACAGCCGATATCGATTGCGATATCGTCCTTCTGTACCCCAAGTTTATGGAGCGAGACCGCACAGACCTCGGGCTGTGTCGGTCCCCCTTTTAACGGACTCGTCGTCATAGGGCATCAATCAGGTGGTTGTACCCGCCTGCTGGTCCGTTTGTATTGGCGCTTTTTCTTAATAGGTATTGGTATTTCTGCCTGAAAGATTCAGTCTCACCTTCTTTTGTCAATCAAAACAATATCATTAAAGGTTCGGATGATCAATGAATCTTACAATGCTCAATATACGACGGGATATCTGTGGATACTGTGGAGCATGTGTCTCCGTCTGTCCGGAAGGTGCCCTTGAGTTGGTCGATGCGTATCTTACAGTGGAAGATACCTGTAGTACCTGTGGTATCTGTGAGAAGATATGCCCACTTGGAGCTCTGGAGGTTATCAAGGAATGAAGCGGCGGTATGACATGCTTGTTGTCGGCGGAGGACCCGGCGGGGCGTTTGCCGCAAAGACTGCAGCTGAGAAAGGTCTCTCTGTCTGTCTTGTCGAGAAGAGGCCGGCCATCGGAACTCCCGTACGTTGTGCCGAGGGTATCGGAAAGGAGCTTCTCACCGATTTTCTCCCCCCTGATCCCAAATGGATCTGCACGGATATCGAGAGTGCCGAGCTCGTTGCACCTGATGGTTTTTCAATGCTCCTTGAGCCGAGTAAGGCAGGAAATGAGATCGGCTATGTCCTGGACCGCAAGGTCTTCGACCGGGAGCTCGTCTGGAAGGCGGCGGAGGCCGGGGCAGAGACTTATGTAAAGGCCCGGGCGACTGCACCGATCATGAGGGATGGTGCTGTTGCCGGTGCAGTTATCGAACAGCATGGGAAGAGATACGAGATCGATGCCGATATTGTTATCGCAGCCGATGGCATTGAATCAAAGTTTGCACGATGGGCAGGTATTGACACCACTGTGCCATACAGGGAGCTTGAGACCTGTGCCCAGTACCTGATGACGGGACTTGATATCGACTCCACCAGGACGAGCTTTTATCTTGGAAATGAGGTTGCACCGGCCGGGTATCTCTGGATCTTCCCGAAAGGGGATGGTACTGCCAATGTCGGCATTGGTATCGGCGGTGGGAAGAGTGGAAACGGCCACCGGGCCAAGGACTATCTTGATCGCTTCATTGCGCGCAGATTCCCCAACGGAAAGACGATTGAACTGATCATCGGTGGTGTTTCGGTCTGCAGACCTCTTCCATCAACCGTGGCTGATAACATGCTGATCGTTGGCGATGCGGCACGCATCTCTGATCCGATAACCGGTGGGGGCATCTACAACGCAATGTATACCGGCCGGCTTGCCGGAGAGACCGCTGTCACCGCGATTGAAGCGGGTGATACCAGCAGGGATGCACTGATGCCCTATGATACAACCTGGCGGGCATCAAAGATGGGGAAGGCCATTGATAGAAACTATGCCATAAAAGAGTTCTTTACCAAACTCAATGATGAGAAGCTCAACTCTATCGTTCATTCCATATCTAAGATCAACCTGGAGCATTTCAGCACCCTTATGCTGCTTAAGGAGATAATGAAGGCAAATCCATCACTGCTCCTTGAGCTGAGGCACCTTCGTTCACTTCTATGAGATGCAGGGTCTGATGGCCCTCATTTACTTTTTTGAAACTGCTGACTGAGGTACCGAAGGCTCTGAACCTCAGAGTCCTTCTTTGAGAAGACGGTGATTGTATCTCCGGGTAAAATAACAAGTTCACCACTTGGGATGATGAGATCTCCTGCCCGGTGGATAGCGATGAATATATAGTTCTTCACCTCAAGCTGACGAATCTCCTTATCGACTCCTACTGACCCCTCCTCGACGGTTATCTCAAAGATCCTGCCCCCCGGAATTGAGGCGAGTGCCTGTGTATTTGGGTTTTCAGCCCAGGTATAGAGTGTTCTGGCGACGATCTCATCAGGATTTTCACTAATCCTGACTCCGACCTCATTAAAAAGCTCCGAATGCTCCTTCTGGTTTACGACAGAGACGACATTGGGAACAGAATAGCGCTTGGCAAGCCAGCAGGTCATCAGGTTTGCTGCATCGTCACTTGTGGTTGCGATGAGCGCATCGCTGTGATCGATTCCGGCATCCTCAAGGACGGCTTTGTCTGTTGCATTGCCGGTAATGGCAAGGAGATCATACTCTTCAAGCATATCGGCGCACCGGTCCTCATCCCGATCGATGACCACAACACTGTCACCATTCTCCGTAGCGATAGCCGCAAGATTCCTCCCGATGCCACCAAGACCGACCACAATGATGTACATAATAAAGATTAGCCTGCGGAGATATTGAAATAGATTGCGACACGATCTCTCTGTATGATCTGTGGGGTCGATGAGGCAGGGAAAGGCGCAGTTCTTGGTCCGATGGTGGTTGCGGCCATTTGTGTCTCTGACCTTGCTTCAATCGGGAATTCTGGCATACGCGACTCAAAATCCCTCTCGCCCCGCCAGCGTGAGCTGTTGTTTGATGATCTCGTCTCATCATACCCATATTATGTTGTCTCGTATCTTCCATCTGCTATTGATGCTGCCCTCGCCGGGACCACCATCAACCATCTCATCGTTGAGGCAGATGCAGCCTGTATTACCGCACTCTCCCCGGAGATTGCGTACCTCGATGCATGCGACGTCAATGCAGGGAGGTTCGGTGAGAATGTCTCCCGTTCTCTTCCCTTTTCATGTACTGTCATCGCAGAACACAAGGCAGATCACTCCTATACTGTCGTTGGGGCTGCCAGCATCATTGCCAAGGTGACACGGGATCGGGCTGTCGAGGCTCTCAAAGAAGAGTACGGAGCGATTGGGAGCGGCTACCCGTCTGATCCAGCAACGATCAGGTTTCTCACCGACTATATCCGGGAGCATCGCTCCCCTCCCCCGTGTGCCAGAAGAAGCTGGAAGACCGTCTCTGCGCTCCTTGCACGGCAGAATCAGTCTTCTCTCGATGATTTTTGAGATACGTTGTGGTTTTAAGATGACGGAAACCCAATAAATAGCAATGCATTGGATCGTCTACGTCGTCCTCGCAATTGCCATCTACCTCACTTTGCGAGGCAGCTCCCATGATCCGTTGAATTTCATCACTCCGAATCAACAATCAGCCATCCCCAGCGATCTCTTCCCCATCATTTCCAG